>JAISYZ010000100.1 GCA_031269545.1 Prevotellaceae bacterium | reverse complement strand
GCCAATGCGCCTACGCCAAAAAATCCTAATCCTTTGGCGTTAAATTGAGCTCCATTAGATGCCCAATTAATAACTCCACCTATTATTGCTCCAACAATTAAATTCCAAAATTCCCCATTTGGGTCAATTCTTAAAACAGGATTATTTCCGCAATAGCCGTAAGGCGATTCCCAAGGGCGGCGGTACGATTGCGGGTCGTGTGTAAACCACCTTCCCAGAAAATCATCGTACATTCGGCTGCCGAAATCCATGTAGTTTATTTCGGCTGTGGTTTGGCGTTCTTTGCCGCTAAAGAGGTAGCGTGTTGTTGGCGCCTGTAAATTCGCCCCTTCCCAGCGTTTACCGAACGGGTAATAATCGTTTGCGCCCAATACCGCTCCGCTTTGGCTTACAACAACCCGCGTGCTGCCCAAGTGGTCGGTTATGTAATAGTTTATTTCGTAGCCTGTGGAGGTTTTCTGTATTCGCCCGCCGGCAATACCTGCACCTGCCGCAAAAATGTTTGCTGCAAAGGCAAAGATTACTGTTATGAGGGCGAGTTTTTTCATTTCTTCTTATTGTGCTGTAAATCTTACTCTTAATGTATCCATTACTTACATACGTATGTAGTCATCACTTACATACGTATGTAGTCATTGCTTACATACGTATGCAGTCATTGCTTACATACGGATGTAACTATCACCTGCATGCGTATGCAGTTTTACTCGCCCTTTTCGAAGCGGATTGTTTCTATTGCCTTGCGCAGTTCTGGCGAGGGCGTAAACAGTACTCTAACGCCCGTAATCATTGATACATTGAACTCTGCGGCGCTATCAACTCCTTCGCTCGAAAACGAAATGCGCAGCGTGCCAAGCTCGCCAAGGCTTACGCTTTTACCCATAAGCAGGTATTTAGGCACCGTGTCTATAAGGCTGTCGATTACGTTTGCAACATCGCCACGCGCAAGCGACGACAAGCCGACAATATCTGCCGCAATTTCCTTTTGCGACACTTTGCCTTCGTTTACAGGCGTTGCGTACAGTTTTGCCGCCGCCTGCGGGTTTTGCGGATTTTTCCGCTCTGTTAATTTGTACTTCATATTGTACCTCCTGTTTTAATTGTTTGAATATTTTTGTTATTTCTGTTTTGCAAAGTTAATGTTTTTATATCATTCTTTTATATATTAATCTTAATTTCTTATTTTAATCAATTTTCTGCCAAACGCATCATAACAGAGTCCACTAATTCAATATCGTACAAAGCACAGGCATCTATTATTCTGTAAACAGTCGGATCTTTTTCCGAATATATTATTTTCAATGTATCGCCAACCTTATAGTCATAATCTATTTTTGTTACTGCTCTTTTTTGGGTTGTATATGCCAATCCATCTACATAATATCTGCATATTATTATATCAAAGCCGCTACTGCCTGATTTGTTAACAAAACTCTCAACAACGACAGCATTTGTTATTAACCCATCCTTACACAATACGCTAAACGTTTTGTCTGATTTTATAATTTTGGATATAAAAACAACAAGCATTACAAGAAAAATAACTGTAAGAGCAATAGTGCCTAAACCATATTTCAGATTCTTTTTTGTTAAATCATTCATTGCTGTAAATTAATTTGAATATCTTTTTCTGCCAAGCGTATCATAACAGAGTCCATTAATTCAATGTCATTCGAGCCATAGGGATCTATTATTCTGTAAATATTCGGATTACTTTTTGAATATACTATTTTCAATGTGTCGCCTATCAGATAATCTGTTTTTGTTACTGCTCTGTATTGTGTTGTATAAACTAATCCATCTGCAAAATATTTACATACTACCATATAGTCATAACCATTTCTTGTTCTGTTAATAAAACTTTCAACAACTATAGCATCCGTTATTAATCCGTCCTTATACAGTGCGCTAAATGTTTTGTTTGATTTTATAATTTCTGGTAAAATAAATATTGCAAAACAAACTATTAAAAAAGCAATACCGCCTAAACCATATTTCAGATTATTTTTTGTTTTATTATTCATAAAGTAAATTAATTTGAAACTGTAAAGTTTTTATTTTAAATAAATTTCGTATCCTGCTGAAATCAAAATTAAAATATCCTGAAATATCTTTTTTTCTGTTTTTCATATTTGGAGGCAATATATTAGGATAATTAGGCTTTTGGCTTTGTTCTATTTTTTTTTGTTGCTCTTTTAATAAATATTCGGTTTGCAGTGTTCTGGATGCCGCTGTACTGACAGCATCTTCAAGAAGTTTTACTGCATCTTTTGTCGTTATTTCATCCAGATTCTCTCTCACAAATGATTCTTTTGTAGTTTCGGTTAAATTCTTCTTCATCTGATCCATTGGTTTTCCTGCTTTTATTCCTTTTGAAAAAACATCTGTGGCATAAGTCGTACTTACATCTATTGCCGAATTAATTATATAATCTTTCAAAGTAATTTGATGTTCACCCGAACCGAAAACAGTTTTCCATTGTGAATTTGGTTTATAGTCTATAGCATTTGTAATAAATGGCATTCCGTAATTTATATATGGAATCAATGCGGGACAGTAAAAAGACAAACCGCCTGCCAGTCCTGCCAATGCTACATCAAAAAAATCAATATTCCCAATCCATGCCTCATAACCACTTTTCCCTTGCCTGTAATTATTATAAACCTGAACGCCATAATCAACAGCAGCATAAATTACTACTACCGCAACAATAATCCAAAAGAATTCTCCGTCAGTATCTATACTGATCACCGGATTATTCCCGCAATAAGCATAAGGGCTTAAAGGATAATACTCTTCAGCCAGCGGATCCTGTGTAAACCATCTTCCCAGAAAATCATCGTACATTCGGCTGCCGAAATCCATGTAATTTATTTCGGCTGTTGTTTGGCGTTCTTTGCCGCTAAAACCCCAGCGGTTTACGGAAGTCATTAAGTTAGCGTTTTCGTGTTTTTTGCCGAAGGGATAATAATCATTTTGCTCTTTTATGTTTCCATTAGCATCTGTTATCACTCTTGTACTTCCCAAATGATCTGTAATGAAATATGTGATTTCATAGGTATTATTTGTTTTCTGTATTCTTCCTCCTGCAAATGCCGTACTTTCAAATGTGCGTTGCCTGTTTACGGCTGTGTAAACCATACTTCCAAAATAATCAAAGCCATCCGTATAACGACCTCCGTCCGGTTTTACGCTGTCACGTTCCACTCCAAGTTTTGTGCCGTCGGCAAGATATGCGTACGTTGCTTTTAGAGTATCGTTTTTCTTTATTCTGTATATTAAATCAATAAGATTGTATTCCACGTCAAAGTCCCGTCTGCCGTCGTGGGTCATGCTGCCGTTGGCATCGTAGGTGTAATCTGTTCCAAAACCTGTAAGGCTTACGAGTTTGTTACCATTATAATTATAAGCCAAATCGTTGTCGAGAGCCGTTTCTCCGTATCGTTTCAGTGTAAGAATATTACCGTTGCGGTCGTAGCTTATTCCCTGTTCTGTAAAAGTATTAAGCGGCGTGGCGCTCGCGCCTTCG
>JAISYZ010000093.1 GCA_031269545.1 Prevotellaceae bacterium | reverse complement strand
ATTTTTCTTTAATTGAATATTTAGACCATGTTGACGTTTGGCTAAATAACCCTTATGCAGAGTGTTTTGATTGGGAAATAAGCAATTCTTTTTACAGTAGTGTGATTGGTAGCGGAAATATTTATTGCAGTAGTCATAATAATGAATTATTGTTTCCTTCCGGAGAAGATGCTTATGGTTCTGTATCGGTTAGAGCAAAAAATGGGAATTGTGTATCATCATGGCAAGGTTCATCCTTTTCACTTTGGCGTCCGACATTGTTAGGAAATTTTAATCCCTTGCGCCCCGAACCTCTTTATGTCTGCGTAGAGGATATTCCTGTTTCTATGATTAATGGAGCAGAGTTTTACTGGTATTTTGATGGTAGCCTTATTGCAGTAACATCAGAGCCATCTGTTTATTATTGGGATTGGCCATGCGGCGATCATGTATTTTCTTTAGTTGTAAATATAGGAGGAAAGGAATCGTTACCCAGTTCAACAGACTTTTGGGGAATGTGTGGAGGTAGTGGAGGTTGGGGAGTTTCTTCCGCCGCATACCCTAACCCTGCGGGTAATGAACTGATTATTGACAGAGAAGAAAAAAGCGATGAAATAAAGGCAAATGCAGCAGTTGGTGGGCAAAGTGCAAAGGCAAGTAATGCTACCGTAAAAGTACTGCTTTACAGCCACAGCACTGCAAAGTTGGTTTACAGCAATGATTTTTCGGCATCGGCAGAGCAGATACGCATTGATACATCAAAACTGCCCAACGGCGTTTATTATCTCAACATGATTGCAAACAACGAAAAAATAAAGGAACAGACAATCATCGTAAATCATTAACACAATTAAAACAAAAAATATTAAATTAAAATATTAAATAAACACATGATTAATAATCACAAAAAATTATAAAACAATGAAAAAAATTTCTTACTTTACATTAATCTGTCTTTTTGCAGCAACTGTTACAAGTTGTCTTAAAGACGAACCGCCTGTATTACCCGAAACAGGCGACTCGCCCGTGAAAATCAATGAAGCATATTCAAACGGCGGGCGTTCAACTTACGGCGCTATCGACTGGGTAGAATTATATAACGATTCGGACGAAGCGGTAGATGTTAGTGGTTATATTCTCTATGACAAAGTAGATAAAATAGCCAAAATAATCGTAACTTCAAATACAACCATTGCTGCAAGAGCTTTCCTTTTGGTTGAAGTTGATGTTACCGGCGGCTTCGGACTTGGCAGCGGCGGCGATATGGTTTATCTTGAAGACAGTAACGGACTGTTGGTTGACCGTATAGAATTTGGAGCATTGACGCCCGAACAGTCATACGCACGCAATCCCGATGGCTCTGATGTTTTCAAAATTCAAACGCCAACGCCCGGCGTATCAAACAACGGCGCCGTGGCTCAACCATCAATTACAGACCTTGCACACACGCCCGCATCGCCCACTAACGATGAAGACGTAATCGTTACGGCAACCGTAACGGCAGGCGAAGGCACGCTGACCTCGGTAAAGGTACAGTGGACGCTCAACACAACGCCGCAAACAGATATTACAATGACAAATGCCGCAGATGTATATTCGGCTACAATAGTAAAACAGGTAGCAGGCTCGGCAATAGCCTATTCGGTTGTGGCAACTAACAGCGCAGGCGGCACATCAACCGTTTCGGGAACTTATACGGTTCGCGATGCAACGGTGATTGATTACACCGGCTTGGTGATTAACGAAATAGACGGCAACGGTAAATTTATAGAACTTTACAATAAAGGAACTGTTGATATTCCTCTGGCTGGCGTTACGCTGGTGAAAAACGAAAGCGCAACATGGTGGACAGGCGGAGCGGCAACTCTTGCAGCAGGAGAATATTACACAATAAGCCAAAGCGGACAAACAGATCCCGGCGCTGATGAAACCACAGGCGCAAGCGGCATTTCGCCTAAACAAAATTTGAAATTTCAGTTGAAAGATCCTGACGATAACGAATTGGATGTATTTTTCAGAAGCAATGGCGAAGCATTAGGCACAATCGTTATTCCTGCCTACGATGCAACAACGCCGAAATATGCGTTTGCCCGTTGTCCTGATGGAATTGGAGCATTCGGACTGGCAGAACCGTCGTGCGATATTGCAAATCCCTTTGTGCCGGCAGGAGCGATTGCAACAGACGGTGGCACGACAGTAAAGTACAGCGATTTGGTAATTAATGAAGTTGACGGCAATGGCAAATTTGTTGAAATACACAACAAAGGAACAGTTCCCATATCGCTCGAAAATGTTACGATATATAAAAATATAAGTCTTGCTAATACGCTTTGGTGGACAGGCGGCAGCACGGTTACAATTGCCGCAGGCGGATTTTATACAATAGCGCAAAGCGGCGGAGCAGCAGGAGCAGATGAATATACGGGCAACGGAGGAATATCGCCGAAAAAAACCGTAAGGTTTGATTTGATTGCACCCGACGCTTCAATGTCGATAGACGTCTTTGCGCGGGTAAAAGCCGACGACAATACACTGGATGCAAATTGCACACCCGACTATGGCAGTGCGCCGCAATATTCGTTCTCGCGCTGTCCAGACGGAACAGGAACATTCGGACTTGCAGCGCCATCGTGCAACAGTGCAAATCCAGCTACATCGGCAGGCGCTATTGAAACAAATTAAAAGATTAAATATGAAATAGAACGTCATTGCGAAGCGTGAGGAACGAACGCAGTGAAGCAACCGAAGCTCGGCGTAGCCAATTAAAAATGGTAATATTTATAAATCGTAAATCTGGATTGCTTCGTCGCTACGCTCCTCGCAATGACGACAAGAATAAGAACGTCATTGCGAAGCGTGAGGAACGAATGCAGTGAAGCAACCGAAGCTCGGCGTAGCCAATTCAAAATGGCAATATTTATAAATCGTAAATCTGGATTGCTTCGTCGCTACGCTCCTCGCAATGACGAACAAAAAAGACAAATTATATATGGCAAAAGAAGAATTGAAAATAGGAGAAATTTCAAAACCGCGTTTTGAGTATCGTACTTTTGGACGCTGTTTTAAGAAACAGGCAGAACGCATGGCGCGTCTGTCAGTACCCGTACCCGAAAAGGTTTGGGAACGCAAATCGGTTGAAACTTACATCGTAAGCCGTACCAACGACATAAACAATACAAAAATCCGCGATGGGAAAATGGATATTAAAACATTTATCCAAAACGTAGATGGCTTTGAACAGTGGAATCCGCTGATGAAAGGAGAATTTCCCATAAGTGCCGAAATGCTGAATACACAAGTATTTCCCGCATTTATGGTTGATAATCTGCCCGTACTCGCAAAAGAAACTTATACAGTCGAAGAATTTCTGGCGATAGTGAAAAACCATCCCGACCTGCAGGCTGTAACGGTCGAAAAAGTACGCTACGGCTATATGGTCAACGATACAATCTGCGAAACAGGCGAAGTATATATAAACGGAGCAAAGGTAGTAACAATAAATTCGGAATCGACCGAAATTGATGATTTGAAGAAAACCGTACGCGATGTCGGCTTGGAAGGCTTTGAAAATATAAACTACCTTCAAGCAATAAAACGCGTAATTGGAATGATTGATAAACCGCTTTAACAATTTGATAATTAGCGCATCATTGCGAGGCGCGTAGCGACGAGAAGCAATTCAGAGAAATGAATAAATAATGAAACGGGGAGGATGTGTTTACATAATGGCAAATCAACGTAATGGAACTATTTATGTAGGCGTTACGGCAAGGCTTGTTGAACGAGTGTATGAACATCGCACTCATGCCCGACAGTTTTACAGCAAAGTATAATTGTAAGATGCTGGTTTATTATAATATTTTTGAATTTATTGAAGATGCTATTTCGGAAGAAAAACGTATTAAAGGAGGAAGTCGTAAAAATAAATTGCATTAATATAAAAAACAAATCCCGAATGGAATGATTTATGGGATGAAATTAAAGAATGGATATAAAATGATTCTCTGGATTGCTTCGTCGCTACGCTCCTCGCAATGACGAACAAATAATCGATGAACAATTAAGAGAAAATTATTTTACAAACTTTATACAATTAATAAAAATTATGGGACAGGAAATAGAAAAAAAATTTTTGGTAAAAGGCAATTTTCGACCTTTTATATTCAAATCAACACGCATTGTACAGGGATATTTGTCGTCGACGCCTGAACGCACGGTACGCGTGAGAATCAAAGGCGATAAAGGCTTTTTGACGATTAAGGGAATAGGTAACGATTCGGGCGCTTCGCGTTTTGAATTTGAGAAAGAAATAACCGCAGACGAAGCCGCCGAACTGCTTAAAATTTGCGAACCGGGAGTTATCGACAAAGTGCGACATTTGGTAAAAGCCGAACCTTACGTTTACGAAGTAGATGAATTTCACGGCGACAACGAAGGTTTAACCGTTGCCGAAATCGAATTGCCAGCCGAAAACGCCACGTTCGACAAACCCGAATGGCTCGGCGAAGAAGTAACAGGCGACACGCGTTATTACAATTCGATGCTGATGAAAAATCCGTTTACGAAATGGTAATGCGTTAGGTTGATTATACTTTGCTCGGCGTAAAAATGCGAAATTAAAAAGGAAAAAATACAATAAAACGCAAACGCTGGAATAGATGAACACATCATCAAAAATATCGTTATTGGCAACTATCGGACTGTTTTTATGTTTTGCAAACATAAAAGCGCAATCCGACAGTGCGCTTATTATAAATCATTTGAAAACTATTACCAAAACAGATGGATACCGTAATTACAGCAATATTCCCTTGCTTGACAAAACGGCAGATTACATTTTTTCGGTATTTAAAAAATATGCCGATACAACTTATTTTCAACCATATCAGGTTGAAGGCAGAAGGTACAAAAATGTAATTTGCCGTTTTAATACAACAAGTACGAAACCGCTGATTGTTGTTGGAGCGCACTACGATGTTTGTGGAGATCAGGAAGGCGCAGATGATAATGCAAGCGGCGTTGTCGGTTTGCTGGAATTAGCGCGTTTGCTTTCGGGTAAAAAAATGAATCATCCTGTCGAGATTGTAGCATATACGCTTGAAGAACCTCCATATTTCCGTTCCGAATATATGGGAAGTTATATTCATGCAAAATCGCTTTATGAATCAAATGTTTCTGTTTACGGAATGGTTGTATTGGAAATGATTGGCTATTTTGACGACAAATCAAAATCACAGCATTATCCTGTGAAAATTATGAAGGTTAAGTACGGAACAACAGGAAATTTTATCCTGCTTGCGCGAAAAACAGGCGCACGTGAGTTTGCAAAACGTTTTTCAAATGGATTTAAAGATATTGCAAATATTGATGCACGCAGTCTTAAAGCGCCATCGAAGATACAGGGCATAGATTTTTCCGACCATTTAAACTATTGGCATTTCGGCTTTGATGCGCTGATGGTTACAAATACCGCATTTTATCGAAATCACAACTATCATCAATCTACCGATACTGTGGAAACATTAGATATAGACAAAATGATGAAAGTGATTGATACAACATTTAATACTCTTGTAAATTTATAAATGATAAAGTAAAAAATATGGCATTAACAACAAACAAAGATCTTCTCGATATGAATAATTACCGTATTGAGCAATTGCCAAACCGTCCCAAAAGCCGTTTTGAACGCTGGATGGCATACACAGGAGCGCCTTTGTCAATCGCTGCATTTGTACTTTTGTACTGCTGCATTGATATTCCGTTTTTGAACAATATAAACGAAGAAAATCTTACAGGCGATGCGCTCAAACGTTTTAAAGATGTGGGCATTTTGGAATTTTGCCGCATCAATTATGCCATGCTGGCTATATTTGTCGCATCCGTTATATTGTGGATTACCGAAACCGTGCCTAACTACCTCACATCTTTATTTGTGATTATAGGTGTTGTCCTTACGGGAGTTGTAAGCGAAAAAACAGCGTACGCACAGTTGGGACATCCTGTAATGTGGCTAAACATTCTGTCGTTTGTGCTGGCGAGCATGCTGGTTAAGACGCAGGTTGCAAAACGGTTTGCTCTGTGGTTTGTTGTCAATTTCGGGAAAAATGCCACGTGGATATTCATCAGTTTCATAGTAATAAATATTGTATTGTCGGCATTTATTTCTGCTACTACCGCCAAAGCCGCAATTTTGCTTCCCATCTTTATGGTAATTGCAGCAATATACGGAGCAACAGGCGGCAACAACCGAAATAATTTCGGGCGCAATATTGTGTTGCAAAATCTTTTTCAAATCAATATAGGCGCAAGCGGTTTTATGACAGGTTCGGGAGCAAATCTGCTGGCAGTATCGCTTATTATGGGAGCAGGAGTTACAATAAGTTATCAGGAATGGTTTGCCGCCGCATTTCCCTTGTGTCTGCTGATAATTATTATCGGCTGGATAGTAGGAACAAAAATCATGTTTCCTTTGAAAAAGGAAGAACGCGAGCCTCAAATATCGGGCGGAATGTTGCGACTGCGCGAAGAACTGCAAAAAATGGGACGAATGAAAATCGACGAATATAAGGCTGTTGCCATTTTTGTTGGCGTATTGTTTATGTGGGCTACCAAAGGTTATTTGCACAGCATAAGCGAAACCAGTGTTGCTTTTATCGGAGCGGTAGTAGCGCTCATTCCATATAAAATAGGCATTGTAAAATGGAACGATATTGATATTCCCTGGCATCTGATGATTTTTTCGGCTGGCGCCTATACGCTCGGAACAGGATTGGATGCAACAAACATTGCAGGAACAATGGTTGATTCGGCATTCAATTCGTTAGGCATTTCCGACAATACGCCGTTTTGGATATTATATCTTATGCTCACAGGCGCAATGTTGTTCAGCGCTATACTGTTTCAGTCGAAAACGATGCGGGCTTTGATTTTCATTCCAATATCCATAGGCGTTGCTCAAAAATTCGGTTATCCCGTAATGAGTCTGGCGTTTCCCGTAGCGCTGCTTATCGAACATGTATATGTATTGCCGTTCAACAGCAAGCCGGCAGCATTGCTTTATACAACCGACCAGTACAGTTGGGCTGATACTTTTAAATTTGGTATCACTATGATGATTATTTCATGGATTTTGATGTTTGTCTGGGGCGAAACAGTATTACAGTGGCTTGGTCACGTCCCCAACGGACTGTTTTAATATTAAGGATTTAATTGTATTCAGTGTTATTGCAAAGGGAGAAGGAAAATCTCGTAGAGATTAAAGTTTGGTAGAAATGTTATTATATATGCAATTTTAGCGCGGAGCAACGACGGTTTTTCAAGTCAGCAACAGCAACCCGCGCGAAATGCTCGCAGACTATTATGTTTCTACCAATATTCTGTCCCTGACGGGACAGTCATTATTATCAAACCTAACAGGTTTCCGAAACCTGTCAGGTTTAAAATGTCTGTTTATTAATTTTTTGTATCCGTAAATTTCACTTTTTAAGGAGCAACTATGTATTGTTCATATCGAATTATGGCTTTTGCAAAACATTCAATATCGAAACGCTTTCAATATTAATTCTTATATTTGCACGATAATTCAATAATTGATAACAAGGTTATGATAGAAATACGATATACAGACGAGCTTAATAATATTATCAACCTGAGTAAAGAAGAGGCTGTGCGCTTAGGTAATGCTGCAATTGGCGTTGAACATTTATTTTTGGGAATATTGCGACACAAACACAATGCTGCCGTTGATATTATCTTATATTTCGGAGCGAACATTAAGCAGTTAAAACAAAATCTCGAAAATTTTGTAAAAAACAATTTACATTTACAGCCGAGCCAAAATAATATACTGTATTTGACCGACGATGCCGACAGAGCATTAAACCGCACTTTTCTCGAATCGTTTTCGATGTTACATTCGGGCAAAGAAAATGCCGCACATTTGTTGATTGCCATTCTTAATGTTTCGCACAACAATGTACGCATCGAGTTTGACAGGCTAAACATTGATGCTTATATGATAAGAGCCAAACTTTGCAACAAATCCATACCAAAATTCGGAAAATCGAACGATAATGATGACAATCCGTCCGATTATCTTAAAAACGATGTTCAGGACGATGAAAATGAGGAAAACGATAATATAATAATCCCGCTGAATACCGATAATTCAAATAAAACCGACAAAACCAATACGCCTGTACTTGATAATTTCGGGTACGATTTAACCAGAGCCGCATACGACAACAAACTGGATCCTATTGTAGGAAGGACAAAAGAAATTGAACGTTTAGCCCAAATACTAAGCCGCAGAAAGAAAAACAATCCTGTACTTATCGGCGAGCCGGGAGTTGGAAAATCGGCAATTGCCGAAGGTTTGGCAATACAAATCGTTCAGCGCAAAGTGTCTCGACTGCTGCAAAACAAACGCGTGATACAACTTGATCTGGCTTCGATTGTTGCAGGAACAAAATATCGCGGACAGTTTGAAGAACGCCTGAAATCAATACTCAACGAAATAAAAAGAGTAGATAACATAATACTTTTTATTGACGAAATTCATACGCTTGTCGGAGCGGGAAGTCCGGCAGGAACGCTTGATGCGGCAAACATGCTCAAACCTGCTTTGGCTCGCGGCGAAATACAGTGTATTGGAGCAACAACTCTCAACGAATTTCGTACAAGCATCGAAAGCGATGGCGCTCTGGAACGCCGTTTTCAAAAAATAATAATAGAACCGACAACAGCCGAAGAAACAATCAATATCTTAACAAATATAAAACAAAAATATGAAGAACATCACAAAGTAACATATACGCCCGAAGCCGTAAAAGCCTGCGTTATGCTTACGCAACGTTATATCAGCGACAGATGTTTACCCGACAAAGCCATTGATGCTCTTGACGAAGCAGGTGCGCGAACTCACGTTTCGAATACGGCTCTTCCGAAAAATATTGTTGATTTGGAAAATAAAATAGAAAAAATAAAACAGGAAAAAAACAGCACCGTTGCCGAAAAAAATTATCTCGAAGCAACAATCTTACGCGAAGAAGAAAAAAAATTACAGACAAAATTAAATGCAACCATAAAAGCATGGGAAGAAAAAAGTAACGTAAACCGACCTATTGTTGACGAACAGAAAGTTGCCGAAGTTGTTTCGATGATGACAAATATTCCTGTACAGCGGATTGCGCAGAACGAAAGCCGACAATTGCTGAAAATGGCTGACGAATTAAAAGGAAAAGTAATAGGACAGGACGACGCAATTTCAAAAATAACAAAAGCCATACAGCGCAACCGCGCAGGACTTAAAGACCCAAACCGTCCAATAGGAACATTCATATTTTTAGGACCTACGGGAGTCGGAAAAACCCAGCTTGCAAAAGTCATTGCACAGTATTTATTCGGAAGCGACGACAATCTTATTCGCATCGATATGAGCGAATATATGGAAAAATTTGCAGTGAGCCGACTTATAGGAGCGCCTCCGGGATATGTCGGTTACGGCGAAGGCGGACAACTTACCGAAGCCGTAAGACGAAAACCATATTCGGTCGTTTTGCTTGACGAAATCGAAAAGGCTCATCCCGATGTGTTTAATTTATTGCTGCAACTTTTAGACGAAGGCACATTGACCGACAGCATAGGACGCAAAGTTGATTTTCGCAATACTATCGTCATAATGACATCAAATATAGGAAGCCGACAAATAAAAGATTTGGGACAGGGAATAGGATTTTCGGCAATCACAAACAAATCGCAAACAATAAATGAAAATACAAAAAACATAATAAAAAAATCGCTTGAACAAACATTTGCTCCCGAATTTTTGAACAGAATCGATGATGCAATAACTTTCAATATGCTTACACTCGAAAATATTCACGCCATTATTGATATTGAACTGAAAATTTTATTTAAACGCATATTGGATTTGGGATACGAAATAAAACTGACCCCCAAAGCCAAAACATTCATTGCCAAACAGGGATACGATATTCAATTGGGAGCGCGTCCTCTGAAACGGGCGATACAGCATTATCTTGAAGATAATATTGCCGAAGCGATAATACGCGAAAATCCGAAATCGGGCAGCACTATCAGAGTCGATTTGAACAAAACGAAAGATGACGTTACAGTAAAAATAACAGCGCAAAAAACGAAAGAATAATTTATATCACTATTAACCTGCAAAAAGCGGCATTGTTTTTATTTGTATGACATTCAATTGTTTATTTTTAAAAAACCAGTTTTTGAAACATAATACCAAAACGGCATCAAAACAGCCTGAAATATCAATCTGTTTTGTTGATAGTCAATTTATAGAAATTGTATTTTGATAACAGTCTGGTATCAGTATTAACACAAAAGTACACTCACTTCCGACATTGAAAAGAAATTGGAGTATTGCGAACAACACTTCAAAAACAAAAAATTATGATACTTTACGTGAAAAATATCAGTAAATTTGGTTTTTTCACACACAATTTGCATCTTTGCAATTCAAATTTTGATACAAATTACGATGATAAACGGTATGAATAAAGTATATGAATTTGTTGCAGAAATAAAGAAAGTTCCTGATATTGACGGGGCGTATGTAGAATTTCCTTATGATTTAAAAAAGGAATTTGGCAAAGGCAGGATTAAAGTACACGCCGAATTTGACGGGGAACCTTATGATGGAAGTATAGTAAACATGGGTATAAAAAATGAAGACGGATCTGTTTGTTACATAATTGGCATAAGAAAAGATATACGACAGAAAATTAATAAAAACAGTGGAGATAAAATTACTGTTAAAATAATGGAAAGGGAATAAATTAATTAATGTGAATTGGAATGTTTGATAAATAAATTCGTGCATTCGTAACAATTTCAAAAAATTTGTATCTTTGTGAAAAAATATTTTATGGCAACAAAAGAATTTACTAATACGCTATATACAAACGACAATTTGTTTATTCTCAATGGATTAAACAGCAATTCGGTTGATTTGATTTACCTTGATCCTCCGTTTAATTCAAAGCGGATTTATTCCGCGCCAATAGGGAGTAAAGC
>JAISYZ010000054.1 GCA_031269545.1 Prevotellaceae bacterium | reverse complement strand
CAGCAAGGAAACAAAATATTGATTTAGAGTTGATAAATCGGTATAACCAACTGTTTGAACTGCCGCTGAATGAGTATGCCGCAAACTATTCTACAGGTATGAAAAAGAAACTGGCGCTGTTCGCGCTGTTGCTTCAAAATAACACGATTTACATTCTTGACGAGCCTTTCAATGGATTGGATTTATCGTCCTGTCTGATTTTGAAGCAGTTGCTTATAAAACTAAAATCCAAAAATTGTACAGTTTTGCTTTCGTCGCATATATTATCCTCTCTAACAGATATTTGCGACAAAATTTTACATTTAGACAATCATATTATTAAAAAAATGTATCAAAAAGAGGAATTTGCAACGCTTGAAAATACTATGATGGAGGATATAGTAAAATCTATTGAAATACTGTGAAGAGCAAGGCGCTTCTACCGAAATAGATGCGGCTTATCAGTCCTTTCCCGCCAGATGCACCGTCATCTGCGGGAAGGGAATCCCTATCCCGTTCTTTCCGAATATTTTATAAATTTGTTCATTGAGATTGAAATAAACATCCCAATAATCAGGTGTATTAACCCACACTCGAATCAAAATGTCTACCGAACTTTCATTTAAGGTTTTCAAGGCGATAAACGGTGTTGGATTGGGTAAAATCCGTTTGTCCGACAGCAGAATATCTTTTATCGTTGATTTTGCAAAATCGTAATCGGTACCATATTCAACGCCAATAGTCAAATCAATCCGCCGGGTATTTTTATTGTTGTAATTGACTATTACATTGGAACTTAATCCTCCGTTGGGGATAAAAACCGTTTTGTTGTCAAACGTCGTAATTTCCGTATTGAAAATATGAATTTCTTTTACGGTGCCTTCCTGTCCCTGTGCCTGAATGTAATCGCCTATCCGGTATGGACGGAACAGCAGAATCATCACGCCGCCGGCAAAATTCTGTAAAGTGCCGCTCATCGCCATACCCATGGCAACACCTGCCGATGCGAGAATTGCGACAAACGAACTGTTGTTTATTCCCAGTATATTGACTATTGTAATCAACAAAGCTGCGGTAAGGACAATATCAATCAGGCTTTTCAGAAAAGAAACGACTGAAGGGTCAAACTCTCGCTTGCTCAACAGTTTGTTTACAAGTACTTTGATATATTTGATGAGTTTCCGGCCGACAAAATAAATGATAATACAAAGGAGTAATTTTCCTCCGAAGTCAACCACATTGTCTCTCAATGTATGTAATGACTGTTCCCACCAGGAAATGTTTTCGATATTTTTTAACGGGTCCATAGGTTCAATTTTATTACTAATTAAAGTGCAAAAGTACAAAAAATTTCTTTGCTAAACCATAAAAAAACAAGTTTTTGTTTAAATGGTTAAAATCAAATCTTCCTGTACTGTTTTCAATAAATTTTCCTGCAAGACGTTGTGGTTTTACCGCAATAACGCGCCCCTTTTAGCAAAATGCCGCCTGTGGATTTCAACTTTTTGCTTATTTTTTCGTCGAACAACCGTACTTTATATTCACTCATAATTTGTTGAAATTTAGCCTTATATAATCTTATATTCGATTTCGTAACGTTTTCATATTCGATTTCGTAACGTTTTCACATTCGATTTCGTATATAAATGAACTTCGATTTTGTAAAATACAAAGGTATGCTTTTATTTGAAAATACAAAATATCGGCTCGAAATATCATTGGTTCGCACAAAACAATCGTATCTTTATTAAGTAATTTTAAAGCAAAAAAATTATGGAAGTAACATTAGGCGCTCATTATTGTTAAAATCATACCCGGCGATGCATGGTTTACTTTTTCAATGGCTAACAGCGCTTCTTATGATTGCGCAAAACTCCTGGAAGTAAGGCAATGGAGCGATTATAAATGGAGAAGTATGGAAAAGACTTTATCAGATCGAAACCGGCTATTTAATATTTCGCCAATAATTTGAATCTTAAAAAAAAATAACTAACTTTGAGCGTCATAAAATAATTCGACGTATGCGATACGCCTTTTTTGTTTTGTTATTCTTTGTCTCGGTTGTCCTTCATGCACAGACACTTGAAGAAGCCGATAAGTTGTATGCCGATAAAAAATATGTAGCGGCGGCGGAAATATATGAACAATTATACCGGTTCGACAGGGCGGCCGAATCCCATAAAATGCAGATTTCTTTGCTTGAAAAAAACACAAAAACAAATAAAAGAAATACAAAAACGGTTGTAAATGCAGATTCTATAAAACTTTTTTTAAAAAAAATCGAAAGATTGGAAAGATTGGAAAAAATGGTTCGCCGCTGTGAAAATATTCAGGTCATTGACAGTATTATTGTTGATAAAAACAATTTTCTGGACGCCTATCATTTAAGTGAAGACGCCGGAACGCTTAAAAAAACAGAAAATTCGGTCATTTATGAAAATCAGTTGAAAGACCGTCGTTTTTACGGTAAGATAAACGATAAGAACCTTTTCCGGTTATATACGCAAGTGAAAATGCAAGACGGCTGGTCGGAAGAAAAATCCTTGGATATTCCGGTCGATTCGTTGGAAAATGACAATTATCCTTTCATAATGTCCGACGGATTAACGATTTACTACGCTTCTACCGGCAATGAATCCATTGGCGGCTACGACCTGTTCGTCAGCCGTTACAATATAGATAACGATACGCACCTGGCTCCCAAGCAACTTGGAATGCCTTTTAATTCCACCTGTAACGATTACATGATGGCTATAGACGAATTGACCGGCGTCGGATATTTCGCAACGGATCGTTTCCTGCCGGAAAACAAAGTGATTATTTACACTTTTATTCCGAATGAAGAACCCATATTTATTGAGAATGAAGACTTTGCGGTTTTGTCCGAGCGGGCTGTAATTAGTTCTATCAGGGATACCTGGCGTCAAGGCGTGAATTATCAGGCTCTTTTACAGAAAATCAAAAATGATATTGCGAAAGGCCGGCAACAGGAAGTGACAAAGGACTTTACTTTTGTGATAAACGATAATATCGTTTATTATACTTTGTCGGATTTTAATGACGATGGCGCAAAACGATCTTTCTTGCGTTCACAGGAATTGCAGAAACAAATTTTTGCCTTGGAAAATCAATTGGACGTTCAACGGAAAAATTATGCCGAAGGTGACGCCAATCGAAGACGTACTTTGAAATTACCTATCCTCGAAAACGAATCCCGTTTGGATGGTTTGTATGACGAATACAAAAAAGCGGCGATTGATGCTCGGAATAGGGAGGGGAGGAAATTGAGAATTTGAGAGTTAAGAACTAAGTGTTAAGAACTAAGAATTATTATGGATCTTGTGATTGTTATTGTATTGTGTTTTATTGGGATTATCTTGATTTTGGTTGAGATATTTCTGATTCCGGGATTGACGATTACGGCTTTGGCGGGAGCTGCATTTTCGATTGTCGGTATTTATTATGCGTTCCGAAGTTTTGGGGTTTTGGGTGGAAGCATTACGCTTGTTTCTACCTTGGCAATCATTGGAGTTGCTTTTGTTTATTTAGTGAAATCCAAGGCTTTAGACAGGATCTCCCTGAAAACCGATATTGATTCGACGGTAGCTTCGCGAGATACGTTGAATATTGCCGTTGGTGATGAAGGAGTCAGTATTTCGCGTCTGAATCCGATCGGTAAAGTCAGGGTAAACAATATCACGATGGAAGCAAAAACGTTGAGTGAATTTGTTGATGAAAATACGGAAATTATAGTTTTGAAAGTATCACCAACACAGTTAATAGTAAAACCAAATAAAAATTAATTAATATGTTTGAAGCAGCAGCATTTCTTTGGATTATTTTGATTATAGCGGCAATTATTTTGTTGTCTATATTCTTTTATTATGTGCCTTTCGTATTGTGGATCAACGCAAAGGCTTCGGGAGTAAGTATTTCTTTGTTGCAACTCTTTCTGATGCG
>JAISYZ010000034.1 GCA_031269545.1 Prevotellaceae bacterium | reverse complement strand
AGGCTTCTATCGCCACTTTTGCCTTAAAGGCACTCGTAAATTTTCGCTTACTTTTCATGCTGCAAATTTATACTTTTTTTGTCTTTAATGGCTGTCCGAAAATTGGGGTACATTATATATAACTGCTTGTGTTTTGGCGTATTGCTATTCGCATTAAGATGTAAACAAATAATGATTTACATAATTTTCACTCAAAAAAATATTTTTAACATCATATTTATTTATACCTTTGCAGCAAAATTGTCATAACACAAAAATGGATACATCAGTACTTGTAATATATACAGGTGGAACAATAGGAATGAAACAAAATGCGAAAACGGGAGCGCTCGTTCCGTTTGATTTCAGCGAAATAGAAAGAGAAGTTCCTGAATTAAAAAAATTCAAATATAAATTAGACACACATTCATTCAAAAATCCAATAGATTCTTCTGATGTAGAGCCTGCATTTTGGGCAAATATTGCAACAGTTATAAAAAATAATTATGATTTATACGGCGGATTTGTCATTCTTCATGGAACGGATACAATGTCATATTCGGCATCTGCATTGAGTTTTATGCTCGAAAATTTAAGTAAACCCGTAATTTTTACAGGGTCGCAATTACCAATAGATTCATTGCGTGCAGACGGGAAAAAAAATATCCTGTCGGCAATAGAAATTGCAGCATCGCAACAAAACGGAAAGCCAACTGTTCCCGAAGTTTGCATATTTTTTGAAGATAAACTTTTTCGCGGAAACCGAACAACAAAACACAGCGCCGAAAATTTTAATGCATTTCGTTCATATAATTACCCTGCTCTTGCAGAATCGGGTGTCGAAATCAAATATAATTTGTTGGCAATAGCGAAGCCAAAATCAAACAAAATGTTAAAAATTCACACCCAAATGGACACTTCGGTTACAGGATTAAAAATTTTTCCGGGAATAAATTGTGATTTTATTGATAATATATTGAATATGAAAGGATTAAAAGGGGTTGTAATTGAAACTTTTGGTTCGGGAAATACGCCAACAAATAAAAAATTTTTAGAAAAATTTAATGACGCAATTTCCCGTGGTTTAATAGCGTTAAACATTAGCCAATGTCAAGTGGGGAGCGTGGAAATGGAACGTTACGAAACAGGAATTTTATTTAAAAATACAGGTGTTATTTGTGGAAAAGATATGACGTTTGAAGCGGCAATAACAAAATTATCATTCTTACTGGCTAATAATAAGACAGTTGCGGAGATAAAAGAGAACTTACAAAAATCATTGCGAGGAGAAATTTCTTAATTTTTTGTTGTGATACAAAAATTTTTTGTAATTTGGCGACCTCAAACTGAGAAAAAAAGATAAAAAAGATAAATTTTAGAATATTTAGAATTAATAAAAAACAAAAAAATTAAAAAAAATTAAATTTAAAGAGCCATGAAAAAACTATTTATGTTTTTAGCAGCAGCCGGAACAAGCGTTGCTGCAAATTTAGCAATCGCACAAGAAACAGTAGAAGCTACAGTTCCTTTGCATCAGACACTTAAGAAAAACTTTATCGATGGCGGTCCATTGTTTATGACCCCGATTATCTTGTGTCTTATTTTGGGTTTAGCATTTGTAATTGAAAGAATTATTTATCTGAATCTTGCAGATGTTAACACGAAAAAACTTGTTGATGATGTTGAAACAGCGCTGGCACGCGGCGGTGTTGAAGCAGCAAAAGATTTATGCCGCAATACTCGCGGACCTGTTGCAAGCATTTTTTATCAGGGACTCGATCGCGCAAGCGAAGGTGTTGAGATGGTAGAAAAAGCCGTTGTCAGTTACGGCGGAGTACAAATGGGTAAAATAGAAAGCAATCTCTCGTGGATAGCGCTGTTTATCGCCGTTGCTCCTTCATTAGGATTTTTGGGAACAGTTATCGGTATGGTGCAGGCGTTCAACGCTATTGAAAATGCAGGACAAATTTCTCCGACCGTTGTTGCCGGCGGTATGAAAGTTGCTCTTATCACTACTGTTGCAGGTCTTATTGTTGCTATCATTCTTCAACTTTTCTACAATTATATCATTTCAAAGGTAGATTCCATAGTTAACAAAATGGAAGACGCATCAATTACACTTATTGATTTGGTTATAAAAAATAAAAACAAATAAGAATCATGTCGAAAAAAACATTAAATATCATAACAATAGTCCTGTTTGTTGTTTCTGTTATTGTAGGAATATTTACATTTACTAATACTTCTGCAATAGAAAAAGGAGAATCGGGATTAGTAAATCCATTGTTGTTCTGGACATATTTATTGCTCTGCATTACAGTGGTTTTGGTATTGTTTTTGCCGCTTCCTTCAATAATAAAAAATCCGAAATCATTAAAACAAACCTTATTTGTTATTTTAGGAATTATTGTTGCCTTTGGTATTGTTTACGCTTTATCACAAGGTACACCCGTTGATGAAAACGGCAAAGCAATAGAAACAATATGGGATACAATGGTACCTCAACAGCAGGATGAATACAAGGCGAATTTTCTAATTGCAAATATGAATATAATTGCAGCCGAAATTGCATTAATATTGTCAGTTGTAGCAATCCTGTGGTCGTTAATAAAAGGATATGTTAAAAAATAAATTTTGTAAAAGTATATAATCATGATAAGAAATAAGAAAGAAACGCCCGAATTAAACAGTACAAGTACTGCCGATATATCGTTTCTTTTGATTTGCTTCTTTTTGATGACATCCAGCATGGATCAAAGCATGGGGATAAATCGTGTTTTACCGCCAATACCGCCGGAAGATCAAAAAATTCCGGAAAATCAGATTAAACCCCATAATGTATTACAGGTTCTTGTGGATGGACAGGACAGACTGTCTGTAAATCAAAAGACGATAGATATTAGGGATTTGAAGGCTACGACTAAAGAATTTATTCTTAATCCGAACAACGATCCATCAAAATCAAGCAAAAAAGAAGAAGATATACCGGGCGCAGGTAAAGTTATGATATCAGAAGCGGTTATTTCATTACAAAATGTTCGCAGTACAAGTTACGAAAAATATTTGCAGGTACAAAACGAGCTTACTGCTGCATATAACGAATTGCGTAACGAAGAGTCCCTTTCAAGGTTCAGCAGAAAATTTGATGACTTGACTGAAACTCAGCGAAACGTAATTACTACAATTTACAGGCAAAGAATATCGGAATCACCGCCGAAAGATACACGTAAAAAGAAATAGGAGAAATCACAATGGCAAAATTTACAGGGAAAAAAGCAAAAAAACTTGCAAAATTTAATACTGCATCCATGGGCGACATTGTGTTTATCTTGCTGTTCTTTTTTATGGTAACAACAACAATGCGCGAAAGCGAAGTAAAAGTAAAAACTGATGTTCCAAAGGCTTCGGAAGTTGCCAAACTGGAACGCAAAGATCTTACGGTTTACATAAATATAGGTCCTCCTATTGCATCCGAACAGGCAAGATATGGTACGGATACACGTATTCAGTTGAACGACGCGTTTAAAACTGTTGACGATATCAGTCACTTTATAGCCGCTTTTCGCGAAGGCTTGGATGAAAAAGACCGTCCGTACATGACAACAGCCCTTAAAATAGATAAAGATACAAAAATGGGCATTGTGTCGGATGTAAAGGAAGAATTAAGACGCTGCCAGGCATTGAAGATAATGTACAATGCTATTAAAGCAGAATAAAATTAATGTTTACAATAAAAGAGGTGTTGCAAACACCTCTTTTTATTTTTAATAAAAATAATAATGAAAAAACTGTCAATTACAATTTTATGCATCGTTATGATTTTCGGTGCATGTTTTGCTCAAAACAATAAAAAGGCAAAATACATTTTTCTTTTCATAGGCGATGGAATGGGAATTTCTCACGTTACATTAACCGAAGCATATTTGGCGGATAAAGCGAAAAAAATAGGAAGCGAATATCTGTCGTTTTCAAAATTTCCATATACGGGATTTGCAACAACATATTCGGCAAGCCATTTTACAACATGTTCATCGGCGGCGGGAACAGCATTTGCAACAGGATACAAAACAAAAAATCACATGCTTGGCATTGCACCCGATTCGGTTACAAAATTTAAAAGCATTTCGTATAAACTCAAAGAAAAAGGATTAAAAATAGGAGTAAGTTCAAACGTTGGAATAAATCATGCAACGCCGGCTTCTTTTTATGCAAACAACGTAAGCCGCACAGCATATTACGAAATAGGACTGCAACTTTGGCAAAGCGGATTTGACTTTTTCGGAGGCGGAAGTTTTTTACAGGATAAAGGTAAAACCAAAGACCTGCAATCGCTGGAAGAAATAACCATAAATAACGGATATGTAGTTACTTACGGAATAAAAGCAGCAAACGAAATTCCTGCAAATGTTGAAAAAGTTGCCGCCTTTTTCAATGAAAACATAAATGTACAAAATCTTTCGTATGCAATCAACCGAAAAGAAGGCGAAGCAAAACTTTCGGACATTGTTGAAGCCGAGATAAAATTTCTAAAAGCAAGAGAAGATAAAGGATTTTTTATAATGGCAGAAGGAGGCATTATTGATTGGTGCGCTCACGATAACGATGCCGCAGGAACAGTGAAAGAAGTCATTGACTTGTCGGAAGCCGTACAGGTTGCCGTTGACTTTTACAACGAACATCCCGACGAAACGCTTATAATTGTTACAGCCGACCACGAAACGGGAGGAATTACATTAGCGCGGACAGGCGGAGGAAAACATGGTTTTGCAAGTCTTGACGGACAAACAGGTTCATTTGGAACTTTAGGCAAAGAAAGAGGAAGAGCGATTTGCGATTCGATAAACAACGCAGCAGGCGTTGGCTTCAGCACAATAGGACATACAGGAATTGTTGTGCCAGTATATGCAATTGGCGCAGGAGCCGAATTGTTTACAGGCAAATTCGACAACACCGACATTCCGCGCAAAATAATGCAAGCGGCAGGATTTGAATTTTGAATATAAGTTCATTTTTCGGCAATATAAAAACGGTTGGCTTTAGTCAACCGTTTTTTTTGTAATTAGTTGCTCCTTAAAAAGAACATAAAATATTTATTAACAATCAATTATTAGTTGAAATTAGATAAAAAAATTGCAGGGTTTTAACAATATACGGTTCAAAACCCTGCAAATATTTTGAAAATATTCTTGCAAAATCATTAAACCAAACAAAATAATTGTAAATAAAAATGTCCCGTTAGGGACAAAATGTCGGTAGAAAGATAATTGCCGCCGATATTTTCGCGCGAAGCATTTCGATGACATGAAAAACTGTCGGCAACTCGCGCGACATGCATGTGTCTCTAATATTCTCCTGACTTTGACACTTGGGTGTCCCATTCTTTTTTTTATTATTTTGGACATTGTAGAATCGCATATTTGAACATAAAAAATATTTTTGCTGCAAATATTCGCTTCTACAAAGGTT
>JAISYZ010000201.1 GCA_031269545.1 Prevotellaceae bacterium | reverse complement strand
TTTGAGAATTTCGGCAAGTGTCATCATTATTGTTCAATTAAATTTTTAAAATAAAACCATTTTTCAGCGCAAAAGTACTAAAAAAATCACAGTTGAAATATGAATTTATATTATTTTCCACCCGTTGGCGGAATTAAAAATTGTTAATAAAAAATCATATAAAAAGTTGTATATCAATTAAATAAGTATTAAATTATTAAGTGCTATAAAGTTAATTTTCAGTTAAATCATTTTGATTTGTAAAAATATTTTCTACTGTTTTTATTTTTATTCTTCGCACGGAGTAAAAATATGAGTTGTTGATATTCCGTATTGGCTGCGTCAATTTTCGGTTGCTTCGCCACTCATGCAATAACGAAAAAAATCCGAAAATCAACAAGTTGCATTATAACTTGAATCTGCAAAATAATAATATCATCAATGGTTAAATTTCTATCAATTCATAATTGACGGTTCCAATTCCTATTTTTTCGGCGTGCTGTAAGCCTGCAAGCCAGTTTGCATTGGGATGTACAAGTTTAAATTTATCTTCGCCTGTCATGTCATGATTATGTTTTTTGTGAAGAGCGCTGTAAATATTTATTGGCGCTTTTTTTACCAAATCGACACAAGCCATGTCGAGTGCAACAGGATCGAATGATGCTGCCATTCCTATATCGGGAACTATGGCTACATCATTGTTATTCCAGCAATCACATTCGGGCGAAACGTTCATTACAAAGTTTATGTGAAAATTTGGCTTGTCTGTCAGTACGGCTTTTGTATATTCGGCAATTTTATAATTCATGCGTTCCGAAGTTTCGCTGGTTGCAAGAACTGCCGATTCGTACTGGCAAAGCGCAACGCACTGTCCGCAACCGACACATTTGTGATAATCGATTACAGCATATCTGTCAATCAGTTTGATTGCATCGTGTGCGCAGTGTTTTACGCATACGCCGCAGGCTTTGCATGTCTGTTTTATGATTCTGGGTTGAGATGTCGAATGAAGTTCAAGTTTTCCGCCTACGCTTGCGCTTCCCATTCCTATGTTTTTCAGTGCGCCGCCAAATCCTGCCTGCTCGTGTCCTTTAAAATGATTCATACTTATAAAAATGTCGGCATCGGCTATTGCCGTTCCTATTTTTGGCGCTTTGCAATATTCTCCGTTTAGCGTTATTTCGCGATAATCCGTTCCTTTCAAGCCATCGGCAATAATGACGCTACAATGAGTTGCAACAGGATTAAAGCCGTTTTCCATTGCGGCTTTCAAATGATCGATTGCGTTTGAACGTCCTCCCGAATACAAAGTATTGGAATCGGTAAGAAATGGTTTTGCTCCGAGTTTTTTCAACACTTTTATTAATCGCGCCGCATAGTTGGGACGTATGTACGCAAGATTTCCCGGCTCGCCGAAATGAATTTTTACTGCTGTAAACTGTCGTTCAAAGTTAATTTTTTCTATGCCTGCTTTTTTCACAAGATTTTCCAACTTGTCGAGCAAATTGCAGCTCGGAGTTGTGTGTAGATTTGTAAAATATACTTTTGAGTTTTCCATGATCATTATGTTTTTTTGTTTTCAGTTTTTATAATTATTTTTTCAGTACATGATAAAAATTATTTTTAGCCTGTATAACTACCTTAATATTAACTGTATATAACTGTTGTTTGTTTTGAAAACATTACCGTTACGGTCTCAATACAGACGGTTTCAGTGTCAAAGATACATATTTGCAACGAATAAAAAAAATGATGGTTAGTGAATAGTTGAAAATTGAAAATGATGAAATACGGAATACACAATACGAACTACTGATTACGAATGGCAAATATACCGTCAGGAATTGCAACTCGACAGAAAAAATTGGAAATTTATGATAATTCAATCACAGAAAAAAAACAGCGGGAACTGTTTCGCACACGTCTTGAAGATAAATCTGCAACACGCATTGGCGTTGCTGGCAAAAACTGTTGATGGAACTTTTTTAATTTGTTTATTACCTTCATTATGACGAAAATAAAAAGAGAGCATCAATCAGACGCTCTCTTTTTATATAAACTAAAAAAACTTTATTCAGAAACTACTTCAAATTTTATTGAAGACTTTATTTCGCGATAAATTTTAATTTCTGCATCAAATGTGCCGAGTTCTTTTACTGTACTTTCGCCGCCAAGTATTACAATATTTTTGCGTTCTATTTCAAAGCCTTTTGCTGCAAGGGCTTCTGCAATTTGAATATTAGTAACCGAGCCGAAAATTTTACCGGTAGAACTTGCTTTTGCGCCTATTGTAAGCGTCAAACCTTCGAGATTTGCAGCCAGTGTTGTTGCATCGTCGCGAAGTTTTGTTTCTTTATGCGCACGTTGACGCATATTTTCGGCATGCATCTTTTTTGCCGAAGGCGTTGCCATTATTGCAAATCCTTGTGGAATAAGATAGTTTGTTGCATAACCGTTTTTAACTGTTACAACATCATCTTTATGTCCCAAATTTGCTACATCCTGTTTTAATATAATTTCCATTTCTGTTCCTCCTGAATTTATTTCAACATATCGGTTACAAATGGAAGTAATGCAAGATGACGAGCGCGTTTAACAGCTTGTCCGACTTTACGTTGAAATTTCAACGATGTTCCTGTCAATCGGCGAGGAAGAATTTTTCCCTGCTCATTCAAAAACTTCTTCAAAAATTCTGCATCTTTGTAGTCAACGTACTTAATGCCTGCTTTTTTGAAGCGACAATATTTTTTACGTTTCACATCCGTTTTTGTAGGATTTAAATATCTGATTTCGTCTGCCATTTTTCTGTTCTCCTACTTTAATTATTTATTACTTCTTCTTTTTTCGGCATATTCAACGGCGTGTTTATCCATTCTGAAAGTTAAAAAACGGATAATACGCTCGTCTCGCCTGTACTGAATTTCAAGTTTTCTAATTAATTCACCTTCCGCTTTAAATTCGATAAGATGATAAAAACCTGTAGTTTTTTTCTGGATTGGGTAAGCCAACTTTTTCAAGCCCCAATCGTCTTCGTAAATGACTTCACCACCGTTTTCGGTAATAAAATCACGAAATTTTTTTACTGTTTCCTTTACCAGACTTTCTGATAAAACGGGAGTTACAATGAAAACAGTTTCATAATGATTCAACATAATTTTTTGTTCTAAAATTTGATTATTAATATAATTATTAAAATTTTGAGCGGCAAAGGTAATCAAAATTTATGAACTGCAAAATAATATTTTAAGAATAGGATTAAATTTAACAAAATTATTTGGATTTCAGTTGTTTTTATCCGAATTATACTTCACACTACATGATTTTGTGATTTGCTTTTTTAATCTCACATTTTTACACAGCGCAAAGTATAATCTTGTATATTTATGATTATTAACCATATAAATTATAAA
Source organism: Prevotellaceae bacterium (assembly GCA_031269545.1). Taxonomy (GTDB): domain Bacteria; phylum Bacteroidota; class Bacteroidia; order Bacteroidales; family UBA932; genus JAIRKV01. Next base: position 13,940 of record JAISYZ010000201.1, on the reverse strand, counting down.
GTAATGTATAAAACCTTATCATCAACAGTTAGATTATTTTCATTAACAATAAAATAAACCCGATATGGTTTTGAATTTATTAAATTTTAAACAGCCTCTTAAAAAATTTATATATCTTTACAAAAAATTTTATTTTTAAAATTATACAAAATGAAAGATATTCAAACATACATCAAAGAAAATGAAACTCGTTTTCTTGACGAATTATTCGAGTTGATTCGTATTCCGTCAATAAGTTCGGCGGCGGAACATAAAGCCGATATGCTTAAATGTGCGCAGTGCTGGCAGAAAAATCTCATTGCAGCAGGCGTCGATAAAGCCGAAATCATGCCGACAGACGGAAATCCTGTCGTTTACGGCGAAAAAATTATTGATGAAAATTTACCTGTCGTCTTGGTTTACGGACATTACGATGTGATGCCTGTTGACCCTGTTGATGAATGGAAATCTCAGCCTTTTGAACCTGAAATTCGCGATGGAAAAATATATGCTCGCGGAGCAGATGACGACAAAGGACAGTCGTTTATTCACGCCAAAGCGTTTGAGTTTTTGGTAAAAACAAACACACTTCCGTGCAATGTTAAATTTTTGATTGAAGGCGAAGAAGAATTAAGTTCTCCGAATCTGGAAAAGTGGTGCAAAAAAAACAAAAAACTGCTGCAAGCCGACGTAATCATCCTTTCCGATACATCAATGATTGACAAAGATACGCCTTCCATCACTTGCGGACTGCGCGGACTGTCTTATCTCGAAGTGGAAGTGAAAAGCGCAAATCGCGATTTGCATTCGGGATTGTATGGTGGCGCAGTTGCAAATCCCATAAACATTTTGTCGAAGATGATTGCCTCGCTTATCGACTCAAAAGGACATATAAAAATAAAAGGTTTTTATAAAGATGTTATCAAACTTTCGCCCGAAGAACGCAATGATCTGAATAAAGCGCCTTTCAACTTGCAGGAATATAAAAAATCTCTTGATATTGCTGATATTTGCGGCGAAGAAGGATATACAACAATCGAGCGTACAGGGATTCGCCCTACATTGGATGTTTGCGGCATCTGGGGCGGATACACGGGCGAAGGCGCTAAAACTGTTATTCCATCGGCGGCTTATGCAAAAATTTCGATGCGACTTGTTCCCAATCAAAATCATCAACAAATTGCAGAATTGTTTGAAAAACATTTTAAAAGTATTGCTCCAAAATGTGTGAAAGTTAAAGTTAAAAATCTTCACGGAGGACAGGGTTACGTTGCTCCGACCGACTCGCCCGGATATAAAGCCGCAAGCAAAGCGTTGCAGGATGTTTACGGCAAAAAACCAATTCCTGTGCGCAGTGGCGGAAGTATTTCGGTCATTTCAACATTCGAACAGATTCTTGGCGTAAAATCAATAATGATGGGTTTTGGTCTTTCGAGCGATGCAATTCACTCACCAAACGAAAATTTCCCGATTTATAATTTTACAAAAGGAATTGAAGCCGTTACGTTATTTTACAAGCATTTTGCAGATTTGATGAAAAAATAAAAAACGTAGAACCGACTTGTCGTCAATCACGCACATAATAAAGAAAATTCTGAAAATAACTGTAAAAATAATACTGATATTATTTTTATTTTCAATATTGCTCACACTGGCTTACAGGTGGATAAATCCGCCTGTAACGCTGTTGATGCTTTCGCGTGCAACAGGCGGCGCACCTGTAAACAAAACATGGAAAAACATTGAAGACATTTCGCCTCACATGGTTGCTGCGGCAATTGCTTCGGAAGATAATAATTTTCTCGGACATGGCGGATTCGACTTTGTTGCGATTGAAGATGCAATAAGCGAATACAAACAGGGAAAACGCAAACGACAGCGCGGCGCAAGCACAATATCGCAGCAAACGGCAAAAAATGTTTTTCTCTGGCAGGGACGTTCGTGGGTACGAAAAGGATTGGAGGTTTATTTTACATTTTTGATAGAAAACCTTTGGTCGAAAGAACGCATAATGGAAGTATATCTCAATGTCATAGAAATGGGTGACGGAATTTACGGAGTGGAAGCCGCCGCTCAAGCATATTTTCACACGTCGGCAAAAAATCTGAGCAAATGGCAATCGGCGCTGATTACGGCTTGCTATCCAAATCCGCGCAAACGAAATCCTGCAAAACCTTCAGCTTATATTGTAAACCGCGCAAATCAAATTGTTTTATTAATGCCCAAAATAGGAAATACCGAGTTCACTCCAGAAAATATTAAAGCGGCAAAAGAACGTTACCGCAAATACAAAGAGAAAAAGCAAAAATAATTGTTATTTGAAAATATTTATAAGATATCGAATTATACGACAGTAGCCATTAATAAAAATTGCAAATCCTTAAATCGAATTATTAATTCGTTTTTCTATTTCTATTATGTGTTGTTTGAAGGTTTTATCGGTAGCATAAAGATCTTCTACGGTTTTGCAGGCGTGTAAAACCGTTGCATGGTCTTTGCCTCCTATTTCGGCGCCAATCATGGTAAGCGAATGTTTTGTCATATTTCTTGCAAAATACATTGCTATTTGTCGAGCCTGCACAATTTCGCGTTTACGCACTTTTGAATATATTGCATCTAATGATAAGCCGAAATAATCGCAAACAGTACGTTTTATTTTTTCTATGGATATTTCGCGTTTTGAAGAATTTACCAGACTGTCTATTATATTCATTGCCATCTCAATCGTTACTATTTTTCTTGATTTGGCTGTTGTGCTGTATAATGAGTTTGCATTCAAAGTTGTAAATACGCCTTCGAGTTCGCGGATATTTGTAGTTACTTTGCTTGCTATGTATTCTATGATTTCATCCGATATTTCTATACCATCATTGTACATCTTCTTTTTCAATATTGCTTTACGTGTTTCAAAATCGGGAGCCTGCAATTCGGCAGTAAGTCCCCATTTGAATCTTGTTAGCAGCCGTTCGGCTAATCCTAATAAATCAACAGGCGATCTGTCTGATGTAAGTATCAGTTGTTTTCCCGATTGATGTAAATGATTGAATATTTGAAAGAATGCATTTTGAGTGCCTTCTCTACCTGCAAATTCCTGTATATCATCTATAATAAGAACATCAATCATTTGATAGAAATTCAAAAAATCTGTAAATTTGTTTTTATATATTTGAGCATCTACATATTGATTTTGAAATAAACTTGCTGTGATGTATAACACTATTTTTTCGGGAAATTTGCGTTTAATTTCCAAACCTATTGCTTGCACCAAGTGGGTTTTTCCCAATCCCGAACCGCCAAAAACAAACATGGGATTGAATGCGCTCTTACCCGGATTTTCGGCAATAGCCAAACCTGCAGAGCGTGCAAGACGGTTGCAATCGCTTTCAACGAAGTTGTTAAATGTTTTATCAGGATTGAGTTGAGGATTTATTTCCATTTTCTGCAATCCGGGAATAATAAACGGATTCAGTTGATTTATATTTTCGTTAGGAAAAGGCATTGGAGGATTTTTTACATGAATACCGAGATTAGTCGGATATGTTACGCTCGATAGCTTGTGTATTATATGAACCTTATATTGCAATTCTGCATTTTTACCCAAAACAGCACGCAAAGCAAAGCTGATCAAATCTATGTAATTTGCTTCCAAATGTTCATAAAAATATGGTGATGGAACAGATATTGTAAGCATTGAACCTTTTAGTTCTAATGCGGAACATGGTTTAAACCATGTATCGTAAGCCAAATCATTTGCCATATTATCTTTAATGATTTTCAGACATTTACCCCATATTTCTGTACATTTTTTTTCCATAACTGCTGTAAAATATTTTTTGTTAAATTTATGATATAAAATTATAATTATCGTTTTTTAAAACAGAATGCAAAGTTCATCAAAAAAAACATTTTTTCAAAATTTTTTTTGAAATAAAATGAATATTTTTTTTAATTGTCTTATTTTCTGATACAAAAAAAACTTAAAATGCAAATATCTGTAAATCAATATTATATAATTATTGTATTTGATATTTAGATTGTTACGAGTTAAATTTATTTTGTTTTATTTGCCCTGATTTTAGGATTACGCCAAATCATATTCGTTTTTTCAAATCAACAATTTTTTATCACCGTTTTTAAAATAATTAGTCTGAAATAAAACACAGCATATCAAAAATGCACTTTTAAAAGTTTGGACAGATATGTTTTTTATTGCCGTTCAATTTTTTTTTGTACCTTTGCGAACTTTTTGAAATAAATATTTTATAAAAAATCTAAATAATATATAAAAAATGGCAGATAAAAAACGAGTTTACACCTTCGGTAACGGTAAAGCCGAAGGTAAAGCAGATATGAAAAATTTACTTGGAGGCAAAGGCGCTAACCTTGCCGAAATGAACCTTATAGGCATTCCTGTTCCTCCGGGATTTACCATTACAACAGAAACATGCAACGAATACTATGAAGCAGGCAAAGACGAAGTTGTAACAGCGCTCAAAACAGATGTGGAAAAAGCAATACAGGGAGTCGAAGAATTGATGAAATCAAAATTCGGCGATATTGAAAATCCTCTTTTGGTGTCGGTTCGTTCTGGTGCGCGCGCTTCGATGCCCGGAATGATGGATACTATTCTTAATCTTGGTTTGAATGATAAAGTTGTTGATGGGCTTGCACGTAAAACAGGAAATCCACGTTTTGCATGGGATTCGTATCGGCGATTTGTTCAAATGTATGGCGATGTCGTGCTTGGAATGAAACCCGCAAACAAAACAGATATTGATCCGTTTGAAAAAATAATTGAAGACCTGAAAGAAGAAAAAGGCGTAAAACTTGATACGCAACTTTCGGTAGATGACCTTAAAGAATTGGTATCAAAATTTAAGACAGCCGTTAAAAATCAAACAGGCAAAGATTTTCCCGAAGATTCTTATGAGCAGCTTTGGGGAGCAATTTGCGCAGTATTCGACAGTTGGATGAACGACCGCGCTATTCTTTATCGAAAAATGGAAGGTATTCCGGCAGAGTGGGGGACAGCCGTTAACGTTCAGGCAATGGTATTCGGAAATATGGGCGAAACTTCGGCTACAGGAGTTGCATTCAGTCGTGATGCAGCAACAGGCGAAGATATTTTTGTAGGCGAATATCTTATAAATGCACAGGGAGAAGATGTTGTTGCAGGAATTCGCACTCCGCAGCAAATTACCAAAGAAGGTTCAATCCGCTGGGCTAAACTTGCAGAAATATCCGAAGACATTCGCGCTGAAAAATATCCATCGATGGAAGAATCGATGCCCGAAATTTATACAGAACTGAACGCCCTGCAAACAAAACTTGAAAATCATTACAAAGATATGCAGGATATGGAATTTACCGTACAGGAAGGTAAATTATGGTTTTTGCAAACACGTAACGGAAAACGCACAGGAGCGGCAATGGTAAAAATTGCCATCGACATGTTACATCAACGTATTATTGATGAAAAAACTGCAATTCTGCGTTGCGAACCCAATAAACTCGATGAACTTCTTCATCCTGTTTTTGATAAGGAAGCCATTAAAAAAACAAAAACTATTGCAAAAGGACTTGCCGCCTCGCCGGGCGCTGCATCTGGAAAAATTGTTTTCAATGCTGATGATGCAGCTGAATGGGCTTCGCGCGGCGAAAAGGTTATAATGGTTCGTATCGAAACTTCGCCAGAAGATTTGGCAGGCATGGCAGCAGCGCAGGGAATACTTACCGCTCGCGGCGGAATGACATCGCATGCAGCCGTTGTAGCACGCGGAATGGGTAAATGTTGCGTTTCGGGCGCAGGCTCATTGAAAATTGATTATAAAGAAAAAACATTGGAAGTTGACGGCATTATTCTGAAAGAAGGCGATGATATTTCGTTGAACGGCTCAACCGGCGATATTTACTTAGGCTCGGTAAAAACAAAAGAAGCGGAATTGGATGCCGATTTTGGAGAATTAATGGCGCTGGCTGATAAATATACACGTTTGAAAGTGCGCACCAACGCCGATACTCCTCACGATGCAATTGTTGCACGTAAATTTGGAGCGGTAGGCATAGGCTTATGTCGCACAGAACACATGTTTTTTGAAGAAGAAAAGATTGTCGCAATGCGCGAAATGATTTTAGCCGAAGATGCCGAAGGTCGCCGCAAAGCGCTTGCAAAAATATTACCTTACCAGCAAGCCGATTTCAAAGGAATTTTCAAAGCTATGCACGATCTTCCGGTAACAGTTCGCTTGCTCGATCCTCCATTGCACGAATTTGTTCCTCATGATGAAAAAGGACAACAGGAAATGGCAAATGCAATGGGCGTATCGCTCAAAAAAATTCAGCAGCGTGTAAATGCACTGCACGAAGCAAATCCTATGCTCGGACATCGCGGTTGCCGATTGGGAAATACTTATCCCGAAATTACCGAAATGCAAACACGCGCAATACTTGGCGCAGCCCTCGAATTACAGAAAGAAGGCATTACGGCAGTCCCAGAAATAATGGTTCCGTTAACAGGTATTCTTTACGAATTTGCCGAACAGGAAAAAATTATTCGCGCAACAGCGCAGGCATTATTTAAAGAAACAGGCAGAACAATAGAATACAAAGTTGGAACAATGATAGAAATTCCGCGTGCAGCGCTCACAGCAAACCGTATAGCAAGCAAAGCCGAATTTTTCTCTTTCGGAACAAATGATCTTACGCAGATGACATTCGGATACAGCCGTGACGATATTGCTTCGTTCCTGCCTGTTTATCTTGAAAAGAAGATTCTGAAAGTTGATCCGTTCCAAGTTCTCGACCAGAATGGAGTAGGGCAGTTGGTACAAATGGCTACCGAAAAAGGAAGAAGCGTATGCCCCGATTTGAAAGTCGGAATTTGCGGCGAACACGGAGGAGAACCTTCATCTGTAGAATTTTGCCATCGCATAGGATTAAATTATGTAAGTTGTTCGCCATTCCGCGTACCTATTGCGCGTCTGGCAGCAGCACAGGCAGCATTGAGATAAGCAAAAAATAATAACCAGTACAAAACAACATACCAGTGTAACCCGAAAACCGCATACAACGATTGATTGTATGCGGTTTTTCTAAAAATACTTTTTAGTAGATACTCTCCTGCAATTGCGCGAGTTACCGATAATGGTTTCATGTCATCGACAATGCTTCGCGCAAAAATCTCGACGGTGATTATGTTAACGATACGAAAGAAAAACATATTGAACAAAACAAAAGCCGTTGTTAATTAATTTACTAATTTTGTCGGTGGTAAAATTAAATATATAAAATATGAGGAAAAAATTAATTCCATGCAAGATACAGGGAACGGTCTGTGCTCCATCGTCAAAAAGCATGTTGATACGGGCGCTTGCTGTTGCGATGTTGTGCAGGGGAAAAACAATTATCCGAAATTTCACCTTATGCGATGATGTCGAAGTTGCAATAAACACAATAAAATCGCTTGGCGCCGAAATCGAAATAAATAAAAACGAAATGCAAATTACAGGCAGCCATGTTAGCAAAATAACAAATTTATTTTGCGGCGAATCGGCTTTGTGCTTGAGAATTTTTGCTCCTGTTGTTGCTTTTTTCTCAAAGGATTTTCTAATATCAGGCGAAAAAACTTTGTTGAAACGGAATATTGACGATGTGCCGCAAGCCTTGACTTTGTCAGGATTACAATGTGAAGATAAAAAATATTTGCCTTTACGGATAAAAGGACAAATTAAAGGCGGAAAAATAAAACTCAATGCAGGCAACACTTCTCAAACTCTTTCGGGATTATTGACAATATTACCGCTTTGCAGAGAAGATTCTGTTATTGATGTCGAAAACTTGAACAGCAAACCTTATATTGATTTAACAATAAATGTTTTAGAAAAATTTGGCATAAAAATTATTAACGAAAATTATAGACGTTTTTTTATTGCAGGAAATCAAAACTACAGCGTTTGTACATTAGAAATCGAAGGCGACTGGAGCGGAGCATCATGTTTGTTGGCGGCAGCAGCGACAGGCGGAAGTATTACGGTTACAAATCTGAATCCTCAATCGAAGCAGGCTGATGCTGCAATGCTCGATGTATTGCGGCTTTGCGGCGCTGATGTTATGATTGAAGAAAATACGATCACTGTCGAAAAAAATCATTTGAATGCATTTGAATTTGATGCAAGCGACTGTCCCGATTTGTTTCCTGCTATTGTCGCTTTAGCGGCAAACTGCAAAGGAACAAGTGTCATCAAAGGCGCATTACGGCTGCAAAACAAAGAAACCGACAGAGCGAAAATTTTAATGCGCGAATTTGCCAGACTCAACGTAAAAATAGAATTGAAAAACGACATAATGTATATCGCAGGAAGCGACATCAGCGCAGCAACAGTTGATACGCACGGCGATCATAGAATAGCCATGGCTTTGGCTGCTGCATCTGTTAATGCAAACGGAAAAGTTATAATTGATAATGCCGAATCTGTTTCAAAATCATATCCCGATTTTTGGACAGATTTTTTAGAAATTTGTAAAAAAAAGATATAATCTTATGTTAATTCAATGATTTTTTTGTGAATTTTTAATATTTGAGGCAAAACAGGAATATTCATGTAATTGTCAACAATAAAATCGGCGCGTGCATTACGTTCTTCGTCGCTCATTTGATTTTCCATCCGTTTTATAACTTGCTGATGCGTTTGTTTGTCGCGCTCCATGACACGTGTTATGCGCAAATCTTGCGGAGCATGCACAACAATAATTTTACTCATAAATTTGTCGAATCCGCTTTCAAACAAAATTGCCGCTTCGTGAATTATGTATGCCGATTTTTGTTTTGCAAGCCAGTTTTCAAAATGTCGGCGTACAGCAGGATGTATGATACTGTTCACTTTTGCGAGAAGTTGCCTGTCGTTGAAAATTTTTGAAGCAAGCAACTGTTTGTCAATACATGTATCGCTAATGTATATTTGTTTGCCGAAAATATTTATTATTTGTTTGCGGACATCATCATCGCAGTATGTTTTTTTTGCTTCGCTGTCGGCGCAAAATACAGGAATGCCAATATTTTTGAATATTTGGGATACAACAGTTTTTCCGCTTCCTATTCCGCCTGTTAATCCGATTTTGAGCATTTCTTGTTATTTTTTACTTACTATTACTTCAACAAAACTGGGATACAAATCAACTTGCAAAACCGATTTTGGTTTTGTTTCTATTTTCACCTTTAAGTTTCCGCTAATGCTTTTTTCAAAATCATTGAAATCTGCTATCAGTTTGAAATCGCTTGCTTTTATTTTTGCAAAGTTTTGAATAGCAGCACGATATTTTATTTCTATATCGCGTGGAAAAATCATTACATCCAGACTGTCGGGTTTGTTGGTTAATCGCAACGGAGCGGTTATTGTCGCTTCGCTGTAGCGTTCTACATTTATTTTGAACTGTATTTTTTGCTGCTGTATCGAAACGCTGTTCAGTTTGTTCAAATCAACTTCCAATACGCCGCTTATCGGCTTGTTAAGATTTTCATATTTCTGAGCAATACATTGAATTTCGACCAGCGAATCCAGAATCTTTTGTTCGGCTGTAATCCAAATGCTGTCGGGCTTGAGCATGATATTCCCGCTTTGCATGTATTCGCTTGCAAATTTAAGTTGCAAGTTGGGCATGATCGGCAAACGTTTGCTTTGCAAATCAACATAACTGAAATAAATCGTATCGGGCGACAGGCTTATAAGTTTTTTTCCATCGCCGATTTGCTCCGAAAATTTTTGAAAAATGTCAGATGACAGAACAAAATTTTTTGTTTTCGATAAGATTTTATCGCTTACATCAATTTTTATAATACTTTGTTCCGCTATATTGTAGCGCATTGCAAGAAATCCGTTCATGTTTACCTGTGCCGTTACATCTGTTTCAACATTAAATATTCGGCGCATATCGCTGCTGTTGTAAAAATTGATGTGATACGATATTGTGCGCAAATAATCGGTTGACAGTTTATTCATTAGCCAGCCTACACTTGCTGCCGCTACAAAAAACAGGAAAACAAAAATTTGTTTACCGTACAAATATTTTCGGACTCCCGACAAGGTTAGCGTTTATTTTTGCAATGACTGTATGTCGCTTGTGTCTTTGAAAATTGTAGAGCGGTCAACGCGGATTTTTACATCTTTGTCGATTTCAACCAGAACGTAATTTTCTTTCATTTCGATAATTACGCCATAAATTCCGCCTGCTGTGATAATTTTATCGCCTTTTTGCAGCGAATTGCGCATTTGCATAATTTGTTTTTGTTTTTTTTGCTGAGGGCGAATCATAAAAAAATACATAACTGCAAAAATTGCAGCCATCATAAGAAGCATCATTGTACCGCCACCGCCGCTACTGGTGGTTTCTCCTTCTAAAATAATTAAAGATTTCATCATTTTAATCTGTTTTTTAATTTATTATTATTTTTATTTATGTAATTAATTTTCGTTTGATAAATTTTCGTCGTATTTTATTATATTTTTTTCTTTAATTTCCTGATTAATAATTTTGTCGGCTACACCGTTTACAAAAGCGCTGCTTGTGGGCGAACTGAAATATTTTGCAATTTCGAGATATTCGTCAATGCTTATGCTTACAGGTATTTCGGGAAATTCGCGCACTTCGGCAAGCAATATTTGCAAAATCAGAGTATCCATAAATGCAAGGCGTTCCAAATCCCAGTTTTTTGTGTATTCGTCGATTACGATTTCGGTTTTATCATAATCGGCAAATACTCGGCGCAATAATCTTAATGCAAATTTTTCATTGCTTTCGTCTTGGTACAGTGGCAGCAATTCCGTGTAACTGTCTTGATTTGCTTTGAATGATTTAATTGTTTTTAATGCCATGCTCAAAACAAACTCCAAATCGTCAATCCAGTAAATATTTTGTTCTTCGAGCAGTGTGTATATATAGTCAAGGTCTTCGATTTCGTATTCAAGAATTTTGCATATCAGCTGTTTATCTTCGGCAAACAAATGTTTTTCACTTAACATGTATTTTTTATAATAATCGGCATTTACCATGTTGTTGAATATTTTTTTCAGCAGTTCTGTCGAATCGTCCCAACTCAATTTTTCCTGTTCTACGTAATTTTGCAGTATTTTATTTTGTCTAAGTAATTTTATTACAGAATTATTAACAAATTTTGTATTTGGATTTTTTTCTTCTTCCGTAGGCAAATATTTTTGCTTTCCTATATCGATACGATTTTGTGCATAATCGCCGATTTTAATCAACAATAATAAAACATAATGGTATAAATCATAAGTTTTATTTATACTGAAAGCCAATTCCTTTTCAGTTGCCAACTGTGATTGATTGCCCGATTTGATATGAGCAAACAAAACTTTCAATACTTTTATTCTCAATAAACGTCTGCTTATCATAAAATGATTTCTGAATTTGTTGCAAAAGTAATATAAATTATGGATACCATCAAAGTAATTGTCAATAATGTTTAATTTTTTTAGATTATTTACTCTAAAATTTTGAAATTATCTATATATGTAATACGAAATACTTGAATAAAAAAACTTACCTTTGCAATAAATATATCTATAATATGAATGAACACAAAATAAAAGAACCTTCGATTTGGCTGTCGTTGATACCTGTTGTGGTACTGGTTGCATTATTATTTATTGCCATACGCATATTCGGCGCTAATGCTTTGTCGGGAGGAAACCAAATAATTTTGCTTACGGCAGCTGCCGTATGTTGTGCAATAACCATGCTTTACTGCAAAACACGATGGGCGGATATTGAAAAATCCATTATCGACAATATTGCAGGCGTTTCGCCCGCCATACTGATACTCCTTATAATAGGCGCATTGTCGGGTACATGGATGATTAGCGGAATTGTTCCCACATTCATATATTACGGAATTCAAATTATTCATCCGAGTTTTTACCTTGTTTCTACATGCATTATTTGCTCCGTCGTTTCGGTGATGATAGGAAGTTCGTGGACAACTATTGCCACGATAGGCGTTGCATTATTGGGAATAGGGCAGGTGCAGGGCTTTTCGCCGGGATGGATTGCTGGCGCAATTGTTTCAGGCGCTTATTTTGGCGACAAAATTTCGCCCTTGTCGGATACAACTATTTTGGCTTCGTCGGTAACCGATACGCCGCTGTTCACTCATATCAGATATATGATGATAACGACAATTCCATCGCTGATTATTGCCCTGATTATTTTTACTGTTGCAGGATTTTCGTATAATGTTACCGCTACCGACAAAATTGTGCTTTATACAACATCGCTGAAACAAACCTTTAATATATCTCCATGGCTGCTGATAATTCCTGCGATTACATTTTTTATGATTGTCAAAAAAGTTCCTGCAATAATTACATTATTTTCGTCGGCTGTCATGGCAGGCATTGCCGCCCTTATTGCACAGCCGCATTTGCTACACGCAATATCAGGACTTGAAATATCGGGAATAGCATCGAAATTCAAAGGTTTGCTGATGATTTTTTACGGTTCAACATCGATAGAAATGGGAAATGCCGAATTGAACGATTTGGTTTCGACAGGAGGAATGGCTGGCATGATGGATACCGTATGGCTTATTATCTGCGCCATGGTTTTTGGCGGTGTAATGATGGCAAGCGGAATGTTGAAACGTCTGACATATTCATTTATTCATTTGGTAAAACGAACGGTAAGCGTGGTTGCATCGACAGTTGGTTGCGGATTGTTTTTAACTCTTACCACTGCCGACCAGTATATTGCCATTGTTCTTAACGGAAAGATGTTTAAGGATGTTTATAAGAAAAAGGGATACGAAAGCCGTTTATTAAGTCGAACAACCGAAGATGCGGTAACGGTAATCTCGCCGCTCGTCCCGTGGAATACATGCGGAATGACACAGGCAACCATTTTGGGAGTTCCTACGCTGACATATTTACCGTATTGTTTTTTTAACCTTATAAGTCCAATAATGAGTATAACGGTAGCAGCATTGGGTTACAAGATTTTCAAAACCAAGCCGAATGAAGATGAAACAATCACGGAAACAGGCGTGGCAGAGCCAAAAGCCACAAACACCATCACAAGCGTACAAAGCAATCAGGAATAGTCGTAAGTTTCTGGACTGGCTACGGCGTTCTGCCTTGCTGATGTTTGCAGTGTGCAATATCGAATAAATAGTTGTGTCTTAAAAACAAAATTTTCAGACACAAAAATTAATAAAAAGACATTTCAAACCTATTTCCAACCTAACAGGTTTCCAAAACCTGTAAGGTTTAGGAAAAGTAGAATAATTAATAATGAACCTGGATTGGCTACGCCGAGCTTCGGTTGCTTCGGGCTAAAACCCTCGCAGTTCGCAATGACGAAGCAAATAAATTTTCTGGATTGCTTCGGGCTAAAGCCCTCGCAATGACGAATAAAGATGACGCAAAACGTCATTGCGAGGAATGAAATGACGAAGCAATCCAGAAACAATGAATAATAATAAGAGAATAATAAGAGGCTGTCTCAAAAGTGTCAGCCTTTTGTTTTTTTTAAAAATACTATCAAATTATTTGGTTATTTGCAGATAATTTTGTATCTTTGCATCTGATAATCAAAAATATAACATACGATATGCAACTAGTTTTTAAGGAATATAATCAAGGTCAGACAATGCTTTTTCCAGTAAGTCTGGATAGCAAAATTGCACAGGATTCGCCTGTTCGATTGGTAAATCAAGTGGTAGATAATCTTGACATTAGCAAGGTTATTGATACATACAAAGGCGGGGGCACAAGCGCCTATCCTCCTCGCGTGATGCTCAAACTCGTGATTTTTGCCTGTTTGAACAACATTTATTCCTGCCGCAAAATTGAAGCCGCCATTCTCGACCGTTTTTCTTTTGCGTGGCTTGCAGGCGGACTCGAACCTGACCACAATACGGTCAATCGTTTTCGTTCTAATCATTTAAAAAA
>JAISYZ010000085.1 GCA_031269545.1 Prevotellaceae bacterium | reverse complement strand
ACAAAACAAAAATAAAAAGAGAATATCTGATGACAAAATTTTGTGCGAAAATTTAGCATCACTTTTGTCCACTTCAACAAAAGATCTAAAAAATAGCATCACTTTTGTCTATTATACCACTTTTCATTAACCATTATTTTTCTCTTAATTGTTAATTGATTAATTCTGGCTTGTTTTCGCTGTTCGCGATAACGCATACAACGGCTTTTACACAATAGAAGTTTACGTTATTCATCAAAAAGGTTTTTTACATCTGTGGGTAATACATTTTCCCAGCCTTGCCGAAATTTTATCTGTGTCTTTCCATCTTCGAGTCTGTATAATTTTATTCGTTCGGGTTGTCGTCTTTCTTTCAGCGAACCTGTATCCCAACGTTTGTTGTTGTTTTTGTCTTCGATGATTTTTATCGAATATGTGTCGGGTTCGACAAACGAAACTGTCAGTGTTCCGTTATTGTCAATGTGCTTTGTTTGTACAACTCTCTTGCTGCGTATAAGTTGTACAATATAATTACATTCGACGTTTGTAAATTCAAGTTTTATTGTGCTGAACTTATCGGTATTCGGCGTTTGTATTTTTTTGCGAACGCTGTCGTTTTCAAGATTGTAGATGTCGGAAAATGCTCCTGTCAAAAATTCGACATCATACGTTAATCCCGATTCCCATTTGTCTGAATTGAAAACATAGTTACATAAATTACTTGTGTCCGGCGTTATTTCAAAAGCAACTTTTTTAGGATTTTTACCTTCTTCATCCATTTGGTAAAGATTTATTTTTTCGTAATTTATCTTTGTCAGCGGAGCCGTGAAAACCAAGTTAAAGCCTGTTTCCATTACGAGTGTTTCGTTTACTCGCGTTGCTATTTGAAGTTTTGGCGTTTCGGGTTTTTCATCGCTGTCGCCTTTTCTTGATTTTCGATTTATATTTTCTGTTTTTACAAAATCTTTGAATCTGAGAATAACCTCTGTCGGAACATCGTTGCCTATTGAATCGGGTTTTGTATAAACAATTTTTGAGTACATTTTTGATGGAACGCTATCGTGCGCAAACCAGTAAGTAAGAGTATCGCCAAAAAACGATTTTTCGGTAATTATTTTTTCGGAATCAAAAGCAACGGAATCGCTGTTGAAAAAATCAATCGAATGAATTTCAGGATAGTGCTGTGCAAAATATAAAACAACTTTTCGCTCCTGTTCGCGTTTATATTCAATAAGATACTGTTTATTTATGTTTTCTTGAAAAATTCGTACAAGCGGAAGATAATCAAACGTTGATATTGAATCGCGTTCATAATCGCCAACTGTCATTGTGTCCGAAGAGAAAGAAACGGGCATTATCATACTGTCGAGAAAACCAACCATTTCGCCTGCATCATAAATATTATTACTGTTTTTATCTTCTACGGCAACAACTCTGTATGGCAGACTTTTCAAAGCATCTGCCACAAAAAATCCTTTTTCGCTCACAACGGCAACAGCATCGGGCAGAGTTGTAAACGGCAACGAGTCTGTATCGCTTTTATAAAGTAAAACCTTCATGTTTTTTACAGAATCGAGTGAAAATGCATGTCGCGCTCGTCCCGATAAATGCAGCGAATCGACAATATTGCCCGTAGAAAATCGCAAGCGATAATCGCCTAAGGGATTTCCTTCGTTCAAATCAACTATTGCATTGCCAAAATCGAAGAGATAAGTTGTATTTTCGTTCAAAACCGAATCGAATTGAACTATTACCCGTTTGCTTCGTGTGAAAATTACAGGAGCGCTTTTCAACGGAGGAGAAACAATAAAATTTTTTCTGTCTTTAATTTTTACATATTCGTTGAAAGTAATTTCAATTTGTTTCACGTTTACATTAGTGTCGTCGTATTTTGGAATTTCTTTCAATACCACAGGCGCAATCGTATCTTTCGCTCCGCCGCTGAGCGAATTGCTTATATTAGCGCAATTACTCGCGCAAACTACGCTAATCAATATTATTATATAAGTTATAAATTTTTTCACTCGCAATATGCTTGTATTAATTTGGCAAATATACGAAATAGTTTTTATTTGGTTGCGTTTGTATTGAAATATCCTGTATTACGGACACGGAATTATTACATAATTGACAAATTGAAGATGCACTGATATGAAAGCCTTTTTAAAAAATATTCATTATTTTTTGGATATATAAAAAAAGTTTATACCTTTGCGGCATATTTCTGCCAAAAACTATTATCCGATATTATATTTAAGTTATTGTTGCTTAATATGTTTTGTTTAATAAATAAGTAAAAAAGCGCTTGTTTTTATCAGTTACGATACGAAACAACGACTGAAATATAAAATCAAATTTCAATTTATGTAATCAATTATGAACAAATAAAAAACATAATTATGTACGACATTTTAGTATTAAATCAAAAAACAAAAGAACAACTTTTTGAAATTGCACAAACATTAAACGTTAAAAAATTTCAAACATTAACAAAAGAAGATTTAATTTATCGAATACTGGATGAACAAGCCATTCAGTCGATAAAAAATCAAAGCGGTGAAAAATCCGAACAAAAACAAAACAGAAAACAAAACAGAAAACAAACTGCAAAAAAATCAAATGAAAACAGTAATTCCAATAAACAAAAACAAAACACAAAAATGAAACGCGAACGCATAAAACGTATTGAAACAGAATTTAAAAAAGTAGGATATTCAACTCCTCCCAAAGATGACGATACCAAAGTCGGAAATTCCGTTGTTCAGGTAGAAATATTTCCTGTGCAGAAAGAAGAACAAATTAACGAAGCAGTGCAAAAACAGATTATCGAAGATGTAAAAATTATTCAGCAAACAATTAGCAGTAACAAAAAGAAAATTTCGCGCGGAAGACCTAAAAAAGCGACAGAAAAATCTCAAGAACAACAACATGCTGATGCACAGAAAAATAAAAACAACGAAGAAAACAATACTGTTCCTGAAAAAGCAGAACAACAGCCGCAACAAGCAAATAATGTAGCATCGCAAACGCCGCTAACGGAAACAAAAAACAGTGAAACAGAACAGGCAAATAAAGTTTGTGATATTAAAAAAGACGAAAAATATGAATTTGAAGGCATTATCGAAGCCATAGGAGTACTTGAATTAATGCCCGATGGTTATGGATTTTTGCGTTCGTCGGATTACAATTATTTAAATTCTCCCGATGATATTTACGTATCGCAATCGCAAATAAAATTGTTCGGATTGAAAACAGGAGATACTGTTACAGGAAGTATTCGTCCGCCGAAAGAAGGTGAAAAATATTTCCCATTAATAAAAGTAACCGAAATAAACGGAAGAACTCCTGATTTTATTCGCGACCGTATTCCTTTTGATTTTCTTACGCCGCTTTTCCCTGATGAAAAGTTTCATCTTACAGGACATGGATTCAATCGTAATATTTCGGCACGCATAGTCGATATGTTTGCGCCAATAGGCAAGGGACAGCGAGGACTTATCGTGGCTCAACCCAAAACAGGTAAAACGATGTTGCTGAAAGATATTGCAAATGCAATAACGGCAAATCATCCCGAAGTTTACATGATTGTATTGCTGATAGATGAACGTCCCGAAGAAGTTACTGACATGGCTCGCAGCGTAAATGCCGAAGTTATTGCATCAACATTTGACGAACCTGCCGACCGTCATGTCAAAATTGCAAATATAGTTCTCGAAAAAGCGAAACGATTAGTTGAATGTGGACACGACGTAGTAATTCTTCTCGATTCAATCACACGTCTTGCACGAGCCTTCAACACCGTACAACCCGCATCAGGCAAAGTGCTTTCGGGAGGCGTAGATGCAAATGCATTGCAAAAACCGAAACGCTTTTTTGGAGCAGCACGCAACATTGAAAACGGCGGTTCGCTCACAATACTTGCTACAGCGCTCACCGAAACAGGTTCAAAAATGGACGAAGTTATTTTCGAGGAATTTAAAGGTACAGGAAATATGGAATTACAACTCGACCGTAAATTGTCGAATAAACGAATATTCCCTGCCGTAGATGTCATATTGTCAAGCACGCGCCGCGAAGATTTGCTTATTGATAAAGAAACTCTCGGACGCATGTGGATACTTCGTAACTATTTGTCGGATATGACATCTGTCGAAGCAATTGAGTTTATGAAAACACGCCTTGAGAAAACTTTCTCAAACGAAGAGTTTTTGATTACAATGAACGGAAAATAATATACATTGACAATTTACTGTCGAAAAGCAAAAAAAGAGCCAACATTGCAAGGCAGCGAGTGAGCCTGTCTAACATGGCGACGAATCAATCTGCATTTTGACACAACGCAAAGTATGTCTTTAACGCTAAAATTAAAGCGTCAATTTGTTTTATACTCAAATTTTATATTTGACAAATCAGCGTTTGCTTTTACGATTTTACCTGCCATATCTGTTTTGAATTTTTCGATTTTCTCAGATATATTATTATCGGCGAGCGATAAAATCTGTGCAGCCAGAATTGCTGCGTTTTTTGCACCATCGAGAGCAACGGTAGCCACAGGAATACCCGCAGGCATTTGCAAAATTGAAAGAATTGAATCCAATCCTTCTATCGAATTACTTGATTTTATTGGCACTCCGATTACAGGCAAAGATGTGAAAGATGCAATCACTCCTGGCAAATGAGCAGCGCCGCCTGCCGCAGCAATTATAACTTTTATTCCGCGCATCCTTGCATTTTTGGCAAAGTTTGCAACGGCTTCGGGAACACGATGCGCCGACAGCGCATTTATTTCAAATGGAATTTGCATTTCATTTAAAAATTCGGCGGCAAATTTCATTATCGGCATATCCGATGTGCTGCCCATGATGATACTAACAATTGGTTGCATAATATATTTTTTAAAAATTATTTAATTTTTTTATTCTACATCACAAAAAGGCAAAAATATGTTGTGTGTATTGCAATTAAACGCTTTTTGCAAACAGTCGCAACATTGATATTTTTTATTTTCTGTCGATTTTTTATTACAGATAGCAAAAATAGTATTATTTTCGTAGTTAATTACAAAACAACATATATTTTTTTGATATGGATACGATAATTCTTGGAGATAAAAAGTTTAAAAAATACATAAAGTATGAAATCATTAGCGAGTCGATAGTAAAACTTGCACGAAAAATCAATGCCGATATGGCAGGAGAACGAGTTCCGCTGATTGTTGGCGTGCTTAATGGAGCATTTATGTTTTTAGCAGATTTGATGAAAAATCTTGATTTTGATTGCGAACTTACTTTTGTGCGCGTATCATCGTACGAAGGAACAAAATCGACAGGAGAATTTTGCGAAGTGCTTGGTTTGAATACAAATCTTGACGGAAGAACTGTCATTTTAACAGAAGATATTGTTGATACGGGAAATACTATCGTAAAACTTCATCAAATGCTTACAGCAAATCACAATCCCAAACAGATAAAAATTGCTACCATGCTGTTGAAACCAAATGTTTATAAAAAACCGCTGACTTTGGATTATGTAGCAATGGAAATTCCAAACGATTTTATTGTAGGATTTGGTTTGGATTATAACGAACTTGGACGAAATTTAAAAGATATTTATAAAATCACAGAATAAAAATAAAAACGATGAAACATATATTACTTTTTGGACCTCCCGGCGCAGGAAAAGGCACACAGGCACAATTGCTTGTTGACAAATATAAATTCATGCATCTATCCACAGGCGACATGCTTCGCGATGAAATAAAACGCGCAACCGAAATTGGACTCAAAGCAAAGGCAATTATCGACAGCGGGCAGCTTGTTTCCGACGAAATTGTTGCCGAAATGGTGCGGTTACGAATAAAAAACATTAATGATAATGCAGGAATTATTTTTGACGGCTTTCCGCGAACAGTTGCTCAAGCGCGTAAACTTGACGAAATAATGAACGCCGAAAATCAGGAAATAGTAATGATGATAGCGATTGACGTTCACGATGAAGAAATAATAAAACGTATTCTCGAACGCGGAAAAATATCGCAGCGCAGCGACGATCAGGATATAAATACAATAAAAAATCGCATAGATACATACAACAAACAAACAGCAATACTTGCCGATTATTACAAACAGCAAAAAAAATTCAAATCGGTTGAAGGAATAGGAAGTATAGAAGATATTTTTGAAAAAATTTGCAAATTGATAGAGGAATAAAAATCTGTCATCTTAATATTCAATTTACTGTTTGAGATTGCGAACCTGAAATATTACTCGTTTTTTGCAAATCGTTAAATTATTTTACTACCTTTGCAGCCTGAATAATAAATTTTATAAAATAATTATGGCAAATTTACGTAATCTCAAAAAAGATATTGAATATTTAATAAGCGAAGTTTTAAGCGACTGTTATACTGTTGCTTATTTATATCCCGACAAAAAGGAAACGGCTATGGAAATTATCGGCGATGCCGTTGTTTTTCGCAACAAAATATTTGAAAGAACTAATAAGCCCGATGGTAAAAACGATAAAAAACTTGTAAAAGTTCATTATAAAAGCATTAATAAAGATTTACTTACAGGCGTTGATGAATTTTTTAAAAGAATCAGTGAACTGACAAAAAAATAAATTTTTAAAATAATATTTGCGTTTCACAAAAATTTATTACCTTTGCAGCCCAAAATCAGAGCAACCTCTTATTTTAGTTCGATAATGTTGCATACATGAATAAAAAAATATAAAGAAATGGACTTGATAAAAGTTGCCGAACAGGCATTTGCAAACGAACAACAAAAGGAATTTCCTGCATTTAAAGCAGGCGATACTATTACTGTTACCTATAAAATCAAAGAAGGTAACAAAGAAAGACTTCAGAATTTTCGCGGAGTTGTGATACAAGTGAAAAAAGGAAGCGCAAAAACATTTACTATTCGTAAAATCTCGGATAGTATTGGCGTTGAACGTATTTTTCCGTTAAATTCTCCATTTATAGAAAATATCGAAGTTAATAAATACGCAAAAGTACGCAGAGCAAGAATTTACTATTTGCGCAATCTTACAGGCAAAAAAGCAAGATTGAAAGAAAAACGTTTTTCTTCTGCAAACACATCAACAGAAGCATAAACGAATAAAACGGCTCCGTGGCTCAATTGTATAGAGCATCTGACTACGGATCAGAAGGTTACAGGTTAGAGTCCTGTCGGAGTCACTAAACGCGGGAAACAAAAGCAACTACAATTTATGTGGTTGCTTTTGTGCATTTTTTCTTATCCTGAAAAAGTTGACAGATTATACTTCACGCAGACTGATTTTGTGAGATGTTCTTAGGCTCAAAAAACTGAAAATTCAAAAATTAATTTTGATAAAACTGTTACAATCATCATTTGTCGCATCAAAAAAAGATTTAACCAAAAACAATAATAAACTCAAAGATAATACTTTCATATTCATTTTGTAATGATTTGTAACATAAACAAATTAAAAAACGTCAAACAAAAATGCGAAATTTGTTTTAATTCCTAATAAAAAGTTTTCTGGATTTAAAAA
Source organism: Prevotellaceae bacterium (assembly GCA_031269545.1). GTDB lineage: Bacteria > Bacteroidota > Bacteroidia > Bacteroidales > UBA932 > JAIRKV01. Next base: position 4,807 of record JAISYZ010000085.1, on the reverse strand, counting down.
ATAAAAAGTACTTTTGTGCCGTGAAATAATCATGTAAAACAAAAAATATGGATATAACAAAACGTATTGAAATCGATGATGTTGTAATTCGTTTTTCAGGAGATTCCGGAGATGGAATGCAACTTACAGGAACATTATTCGCCGATACAGCCGCATTGCTCGGCGACGGAGTATCAACTTTTCCCGATTATCCTGCCGAAATCAGAGCGCCGCAAGGTACTGTTTCGGGAGTTTCAGGTTTTCAGGTTCACATCGGAAGTGGAATTATTTGCACTCCGGGCGATTACTGCGATGTGCTTATTGCGATGAATCCCGCAGCCTTGCGGGCAAATGCAAAATGGGCAAAAAAAGGAGCAACAATAATTGTAGATGCTGATGAGTTTAACGAAAAAACTGTTCAACGGGCAGGTTTTGCCACTTTAAACCCTTTTGAAGAACTCGGATTGCAGGACAATAACATTATCATGGCTCCGATTACATCGCTGACAAAAGAAAGTTTGAAAGACAGCGGACTTGATAACAAGGCAATAGTACGAAGCAAAAATATGTTTGCGCTCGGCATTTGTTATTTTATCTACGACCATCCTTTTGAATTTACTTTTAAATATTTCAAAAATAAATTCAAGAAAAAACCCGAACTGATTGAGCCTAACAAAAAGGTACTTGTCGATGGATATAATTATGCAGCCAACACTCATGCTCACGCCAATACATATAAAGTAATATCGAAAAAGAAAGACAAAGGAACATACAGAAGCATAAGCGGAAATCAGGCTACGGCATGGGGACTGATTGCCGCAGCCGAAAAAGCGAATCTACCGCTGTTTTGCGGCTCGTATCCTATTACTCCGGCAACAAACATTCTGGAAGAATTGGCAATACACAAAAATCTTAATGTAAAAACGCTTCAGGTTGAAGACGAAATCGCAGGCATCTGTACGGCAATAGGCGCTGCATTTGCAGGAAATTTTGCAGTAACGACAACTTCAGGACCGGGACTCTCATTAAAGTCGGAAGCGCTGGGATTAGCCGTGATGACCGAATTGCCGCTGGTCGTTGTTGATGTTCAGCGCGGAGGTCCTTCAACGGGCTTGCCTACAAAAACCGAACAGTCTGATTTAAGTCAGGCATTGTATGGACGAAACGGCGAGTGTCCTGTTGTGGTGATAGCGGCAAGTTCGCCATCTGACTGTTTTCATTACGCTTTCCAGTCGGGAAAAATAGCAATGGAACACATGACTCCCGTTATTCTGCTCACCGATGGATTTATAGCAAACGGCTCTGAACCGTGGAAAATTCCTTCGATGAAAGATTATCCTGCAATATCGCCGCCGATTGTTCCCGAAGGCGATGCGGATTATAAACCCTACAAACGTGATGCGCTTCGTCTAGCTCGCCGATGGGCTTTGCCCGAAACAAAAGGACTTGAACACCGTATTGGCGGACTTGAAAAAGATTTTATAAGCGGCGAAGCATCTCACGACCCTGTAAATCATCAAAAAATGGTTGATATTCGCGCTGCAAAGGTTGCACTGGTGCAGGATTTTATCCCAAATCAGGAAATTATAGGAGAAACAGGCGGCGACCTTTTGGTTGTTGGCTGGGGCGGCACTTTTGGACATTTGTTTTCGGCGGTTGATTATCTGCAAAAAGAAGGCAAAAAAATAAGTCTTGCTCATTTTAATTACATAAATCCACTTCCGAAAAATACGGACGAGATATTTAAAAACTTCAAAACGATTATTGTCTGCGAATTAAATCTCGGACAGTTTGCCGATTATCTGCGAACAAAATTTTATAACGTCCGATTCGAACAGTACAATAAGGTTCAGGGATTACCGTTTACAGTAATAGAATTGAAAGAAAAATTTGAACAGTTATTGAAATAAATTAAACAAAAACAGAATAAAAAAATAACGAAAATGGAATATAATCAACAAGATTTCAAAAGCAGTATGGAAATAAAATGGTGTCCGGGTTGCGGCGATTATGCAGTTTATGCAGCCGTACAGCGGGCGCTTCCTGTTGTAGCAAAAGAGTTGAACTATACCAAGGAACGATTTGCATTTGTTTCGGGAATAGGATGTTCGTCCCGCTTTCCGTATTATGTAAACTGCTACGGATTTCACGGAATACACGGTCGCGCTTCGGCAATATCGACAGGCGTGAAAGTTGCAAATCCTCACCTTAGCGTTTGGCAAATCACAGGCGACGGCGATGCTCTGGCTATCGGCGGAAATCACTTTATACACGCTATCCGCAGAAATATCGACATAAATATTCTTCTGTTCAACAATCAAATTTACGGACTGACAAAAGGACAGTATTCTCCAACATCAAAACTTGGAATGATAACCAAAACATCTCCATACGGAACGGTTGAACATCCGTTTAATCCGGGCGAACTGATAATAGGCGCACGCGGAACGTTCTTTGCTCGCTCGCTCGATGTCGAAATAAAACTGTCAACCGAAATTATGGTCGAAGCCGCAAAACACGACGGAACTTCGGTAATGGAAATGCTGGTAAACTGCGTCATATTTAACGACAAGGCTCACGGTTACATTTCGGACAGGGAAAACAGAGAAGACCGAACAATCGTTTTGCACCACGGACAACCAATGATTTTCGGTAAAAATCGAGACAGGGGACTTGTACTCGACAAAGACAATATGAAACTTAAAGTTGTTGAACTCGGCAAAAACGGAATTACCGAAAACGATATTCTGGTGCATAATGCCGAAAATCAGGATACGGGAATACACATGATGCTTGCAGGAATGAAAATGCCCGAAATGCCTGTCGCGCTTGGAATTATCCGTAAAGTAAACGACAAAACATACGACGACAACGTGCGCGACCAGCTCGAAGAAGTCAAGGCAAAAGCAAAGGTGCATTGCGTTGACGACCTGCTGAACAGCGGCGCAACATGGGAAGTGGAATGAAAAAACGACAGAAATAACATAAAACCGCCGTTAGACACAGGTATATGATGCAATCTTCGCATATTCATTAATAATATAATACGAAAAAATGACAGGGGCATATAAAATATCAACGCAAGGCTGGTTTGCAAATGACGGTAGCAATGGTTTAGACTGTTGCGGCAAGTGTCCCCTACCCCTCGGCGAAGATTCACAGCATTGCGGCAAGTGTCTCCTACCCCTCGGCGAAGGTTTACAGCATTGCGGCAAGTATCCCCTACCCTTCGGCGAAGGTTTACAGCATTGCGGCAAGCATCTCCGAACCCTCGGCAACGGTTTACAGCATTGCGGCAAGCATGAAACATATTTTTTAAAGATGAATATTGACAAATAAAAATACAAAAAATATGAAATGCGTAAAACTCTTTCTGTTACATTTGGTATTTCTGTTGTCGGCGTTTGCGGCAGCGGGGCAGACTTATCCTGTGCTTGGAAACGTTTACATTATTCCGCCTTACGGTGCGCATTTGACTGATTATTACGCCACAAGCCGCGAGAAGTTGGTTGTAACGCTTCTCAATCGCGACCAGCAGGAACCTGTGTTGCAGGCTTGTCTGCGCATGACAATTACCTCAACAACAGGCTTGCGGATACAAAACCGACCTGAAATAAATTATCCGACAATAACTCTCGATGCAGGCATTCCCGTGCGGTTGTCGCAGGAAGATTTGACGCCATACTTTTTGCCTCAAAACCTTATTCAGCAGGGATATTTGAATCAGGGCAAACTGCCAAACGGCATGATAGAATTTACGTTTCAGGCGATAGAAAAATACACGGGAAAAGTGTTATCAGCGCCAGCGACAGGCAGGATTTGGCTTACAACGCAAAAGCCGCCGCTGCTTGTATTGCCCAACCGTGATGAAAATATTGCATTTCGCGAGCCGTTAAATTTGAAATTTCAGTGGCAGCCTCAACACAGCAATATTTCGCAGATAGAATACGAATTTGAGTTGCGCGAACTGCCGCCAAATGGCGCTGCGCCTCAGTCGGCTTTTCTTTATTCGCCGATAATTTATCAGGAACGGCTTTTTTACACGAGTTTGCTTTACAGCGCTGTATTTCCGCCTTTGGATGCCAATAAAACCTACGGCTGGCGTGTGCGTGCGATAGCCAAAGATGGCGTTGACGAATTGAATATTTTTGAAAACAACGGCTACAGCGAAATACATTGGTTCAGAACAAATGCAGGCTGCGAGCCGCCGATAATAAACTACAATGTACATGATTATCAGTTAGATTTGACATGGAACGCAATAGACGGCAGCAACGAATATGAGGTTCAGTTTTGCAACAAATATGAAGGCACAGGCATATTGCAAAAATACAGAACGGCAGACACAAAGTACACATTTTACTCGTTGCAGCGCGGCTCGACTTATCAGTATCGCGTTGGCGCTGAATGCACAAACGGGAATCTTGTTTACAGCAGTCTTTTCGAATTTACAGTTCCCGAATACGACAGCGCCCGCATGGCGAACTGCGGCGTATTGCCCAAAGCAGATTTGAGCAACCGCGAACCGTTGCAGGAGTTGAAAGTTGGCGATGTGTTCATGGCATCCGACTATCTAGTAACGGTAACGAAAATAAGCGGCAGCAACGGCGTGTTTACGGGCGAAGGCTGGATAATGTTGCGTTGGATATTCAATGTACGCGTAGCGGTAGAGTTTGAAAACATACCGATAAACACCGACAAACGCGCAGTTGGAGGAATAATAAATTTCAAATACAGCAAGGACTGGAAAAATATCGCGAATCTGGACAACTATTCCGATGGAGGTAAGTCCAACACAGCCAATGGTATAATACGTCCCGATTACACG
>JAISYZ010000231.1 GCA_031269545.1 Prevotellaceae bacterium | reverse complement strand
TGGATTTAATCTGATAGGAACGAAGAATATAGCATAAATTAAGGGCAACTTCACAGTCGCCCTTAACTTAATTTTTTAACCTAAACCTTAACTATGAAAAAACTTAATGTTTCTTTCATGTTACAAAGATGTAAATTACTATAGAGGACACGAAATAATCCTCAAAGAATATTCGCTGTTTTAACGTTTATTATGGGAGCAACTCTCCAAATAGGCCTAAACATAACAGGGACTATGCAGCTTATAAGACGACGGCAACAAGGTTAGTCCGGGGGTCGAAAGCAATCTGCTCGGCGATGCACTCCCAGCTGAGAGTCTCACGTACTCCCAGCTGAGATCCCAAAACACAAGAACCAAAACCGGAAAGATGCAGCAAGATGCAGTAACTGATTAGTAATTAGTGGGATTTGTCGCAGGTTGGCACTCGTTGCCGAGTGGGTAAAACGGCGTTTTTGGCGAAATACGGCAATAGTTCCGTTTCTTAATCGTTACCCATTTTTTGTTGTGCAAAATGCAGCAAAATACTGACGCAGTTTGTCATCATATTGTTCAGGGCGAAAGGGAAGCCGAAACGCCTATCAGAAAGATTGATTACAGAGATGGCGACATCAAGCATCAGGCGGGAATGATTGCCAAAGCGGTAATGAAAAACTTTTATTTTCAGTCGTTTGGCGAATACCGTACCATTTTGGAACAGTTTAATCTGACAACCGAAGAAGTGAAAGGTGACAGCAACGGAAAGGCTTATAACGGAATACTTTACAGCGTTACCGACAACAAAGGCAATCAGCAGGGCAAGCCGTTCAAGTCGTCGCTGTTCGGAAAGGAAGTTGGCTATAATGCACTGCAACAGCATTTTGAGTTTTCAAAACTTGCTGTCGAAAAGAAAAATATCCGCGAGTTGTTGCGCCCGAAAATTGCCGATGCGATGCACAAAGCCCGAAACATAGACGACTTCAGAAAACTGCTGAAAACGAACAAAATAGACGTGTTTTTTAGAATAAACGACGAAAAACGGATTTATGGCGCAACGTTCATTGATTTCCAAAACCGCGCTGTTCTGAACGGCTCTCGGCTCGGAAAAGAGTTTTCGGCAAATGTTTTTAATGAAATATTTAATAATACGAGGCAAGTCGTTGAAGCAGAAACAAAATCAACTGAAATAACGAATGATGTCAATATTGATTTGGGGTTAAGTTCGGTTTTGGGGCTGTTCGATTTTTCAAATACAGGCGTTGATTACGAAGACGAAAATGCGGCTGTTCAACAGGCTAACGCATTGAGAAAGAAAAATAAAATCAAACGGCGGGGAATGAGAATGTAAAGTTTTAAAGCAAACATTTTCCTTCCCAAAGCCCCCCCCCAGTCTTCTGTGAGGGGGCGTTTAAAAAGGAAAATATTTGAGTGAAGAAAGCAGTGCGGAAGGGCGATTGTCGGCTATTCGTCGGTTGGCTGCGTGGCATTGGCAAACGCTTTTTTGTCCCAATAGTCGCCGTTGCGATAGACAAACTCCTTGACGTCAGCGGCTTTGTAGTAAATATTTATCAACGCAACCACAAAAGTATATACAAAATTTTCGATAAAAAAGCAAATTGAGGCAGGTGGCTGCAAGTTGCACCTGTAGTGGCAGGGGTTTGCTTCGGCAAGGCAAGAAAAAAAATTCCTTAACCTAATAATTGGAGAATTTGGCGCTGAGAAATTTATTTTTGACCGTGCCGAAAAATGTCGCGATAAATTCATACCTTTGCCGAAAAATTTCAAAATTATGAGTCAAAGACAAACTGCCCTTCGGCACAATCTTATTATCAACAAGTTGCGCAGGGAACACCGCGCCACTTTCCGCGAGATTTCCGATTATCTGCAACGCGAAAGCGAAATGCAACAGGAAGATTTAACCGTTTCAAAGCGAACTTTCATCCGCGATATGGCTGAAATCGGTGAAATTTACGGCATTTATATTAAGTACGATTTTTCGGCGCGAAACTATTTTATCGAAGACGACCTTGCCGATGAACTTGAAAACCGCCGCCTCGAAGCCCTTGACGTGTTCAACGCGCTGAAAATCAAAGAGCGGCAACAAAACGCCATTTTCTTGGACAGCCGCCAAAGCGCAGGCACAGAGCAACTTTACGGACTGTTGCACGCAATCAACAACCGCCTGCAAATTTCATTCGATTATCAAAAATTTTATGCAGACGAAAAAGAAACAAAAACCGTTAATCCATTGGCAATAAAGGAATTTAAACATCGATGGTATTTATGGGTGCAGACATTGGCGCATAAAAATATCGTCTGCTTTGCGCTTGACAGAATGAGCAATTTGCAGACTTCCAACACAAAATTCAATATGCCCGCCGATTTCAATCTCGCCGAGCGACTGCATTATTGTTTTGGTATTCTTTCGCCCAACGCCGCCAAGCCGAGCGAGGTAATTTTGTCTTTCGAGCCGTTTCAGGGGCAATATATCAAATCGTTGCCGCTGCACCACACACAGCAAATACTGATTGACAACGAAGAAGAATTGTGCATTTCGCTGAAAGTTTTCGTAACTTTCGATTTTATACAAGAAATTTTATCGTATGGAAAAACGGTAAAAGTTTTGCAGCCGCAAAGGTTGATGGATGAGGTAAAGGAGATTTATGAAAAAGCATTGGGGAAATATTGAAAAAACTTTTCGACCACGCCGTATTTCGACACAATACGGAAATACCTTTGCAAAAAAAATTAAAGATTTATACAATGACAGATTTTGCAGCCATAGATTTTGAAACCGCCAATTATGAGCGCACAAGCATTTGCAGCGTGGGTGTAGTGATTGTGCGCAACGGCGGGATTGCAGAAAAAATTCACAAACTTATCCGCCCCAAACCCGATTACTATATTTTTACCTGCATTCACGGCATTACCAAAGCGGACACCAAAGATTCTCCGCTTTTTCCTGATATTTGGGCGGAAATTGCGCCGAAAATTGCCGGCTTGCCGCTTGTGGCGCACAATGCACCTTTCGACGAGGGCTGCCTGAAAGCCGCACACCGCTGTTACGGAATGGATTATCCCGATTACGAATTTCACTGCACCTGCCGTGCCTCGCGCCGTGTGTTTGGCGGGGACTTGCCCAACCACAAATTTCCCACTGTTTCAGCGCATTGCGGGCACGGTTTGGACAACCATCACCACGCTTTGGCAGATGCAGAGGCAGCAGCGATGATAGCGATGAAGATTTTGTAAGAATCTTTCCACCCGCGCCGCCTCTTGGCACGCCCGCCCCGTACCTTTGTACCATAATTTCTAAATTCTAAAACTTATGGGTAAAATTTTTTTCAAAAAAACGCTCGCCATTGAATGGAGGGCGGAACGAATGTTGATTGTGGAAAACGACAAAATAGTACTTAATGAGCCGACCGTAATTGCGGTGGACAAATCGCAAAAATGCACGCGCTACGCCATTGGAAATGCGGCTCTCGAACTTGCAGGACAGCCGAATATCGAAATTTGCCGACCGTTTATCCGCGACGGCATTGTGGCACACTGGTGCGAAAGCCACTGCCTTTTCAGTGAAATTCTTAGCACAACATTTGGCACATTCTCGCACCTCCCGAAGCAATCATAACTTGCGGTTGCTATTTTCTAATTCGCCGCGCCAAAGCCATTGAACTTGCCACAGAAAGCGGGCTTCCGCTCCAACGAATTTTACGCCGTTCTCGGTGCAAATATCGCCTTCAAAAAACGGAAACATTGGAATTGTGTAATTCGATAAAATACAGATTATTAAAGACTTTTCTGCGAAGTTTAGGGAAAAAAGTGTAACTTTGCAGGAAGAAAAATTTAAAAAATAGGAATATGACACAAGAAAATCTTAAAAACGAATTTGAATTTATCAATCAATTCAAGCAATTGCATGACAAGGAAAAAGCGAACCTACCTTATCATATCAATCTAATTGATGAGTTACACGCAGATGAAAACGCTCATAGTAGGATATTAGCAAAATTGTTACAATATAAATCGGCAGAACAGAAATACGACATTTTAGATAGTTTTGTTGAATATTTAAAAGAAATTGGGAACAGACAGGATGTTGATTTCAACAAAATTAAAATTGACAATCCGGAAATTTCACAAGAAAAAGAGCGGATTGATTTGTGGATTAAAGAAAAGAATAAATATGCAATTATTCTTGAAAATAAAGTAAAATC
>JAISYZ010000234.1 GCA_031269545.1 Prevotellaceae bacterium | reverse complement strand
TTCGGCAAATATTGCATTCGGAGAACTTATTACCGACTTGCATTTTTCAGCGCCATCTCCGAAAAATATTATTTTGTTTGTCTTCAATAATTCGGTAAAAGTATTTTCGTCAACGATTTTCGCTGATACTTGATTTATCATGTTTGCATTGCTATCGAACAATGCCGTATAAACTTCCATTCGCCGCGCATCAATCATTGGACACAGAAGCGTTTCGGACGATGGTTTTATTTTTTCGACAGCCAATTTTGTCAGCGACAGTAAACTGCCGACTGCAATCAATGGTTTGTTTGCTCCGAAGCATAAACCTTTTGCGGTAGAAACGCCAATACGGATTCCTGTATATGAACCAGGACCTTCACTTATAGCGATTGCGTCTAAATCGGAGACTTTAAGATTTTGCTGATTTAAAAGTTCATCTATAAAAACCGATAATTTTGCCGCATGGGCAATTTCTCCATTGCTTTCGCGCAAAGCAACGATTTGATTGCCTTGCGACAATACTGCCGAACAAAGCGATGTTCCAGATTCTATGCTTAAAATTTTGGGCATTGTTTATAAATTATTTTGCAAATTTATATGAAATATTCGAATTGCTTACGTCTTTATGAATGTTTGAAGTTGCACTTTCAAAACAGGTATTTGTTTTGTCGTGCTTATACAAATCTCGTATTATCAATTTATACTGAACCAGATAGGAAATGTAAATTCAAAATCGACAGGAATATTTTTTTGTTTTGCAGGCGTCCATCTCGGCGATGACGAAACTACTCTCACGGCTTCGCGGTCGAGTTCGGCATCAACTTTCTTAATCAGGTTTACGTTTGTAACATATCCGTTTTTATCAACAATAAAACTCAATATCACTCTGCCTTCCACGCAAGCGCCGCTTTCGGGATATTTTATGTTTTTCTGAATCCAATCTTTGAAAGCATTTGCATCTTTTCCCATAAATTTCGGATATTCTTCGACAATGGCAAACGGAATATTTTCGTCAATATATGTTTCGGGTTCCAATTTTTGCGGATTTACATAACTGACTTTATCTTTTGCGGCAACAATACTGTCTTTTTCAAAATTCAGAATATCTTTAACAGTTGTGTTTTTTTCTATAATACTAATTTTATTTAGTTTAATATCAGGAATTTCGATATTTTGCGGCATTGGCGGTTCAATCATATTCGGCGACAATAATTCTTCTTCGATAATATCTTTTTTTGAATTTTTTATTTTTGCAATGAAATCATTACTTTCGGAAACCGTTAATTCTGTTCCCGAATTTTTTAAGTTCGCAGTTGATAAATAGATAAGTCCGCCTGCAATAACCAAACTCACGCAGGCTGTAGCTGTCCACGTAAAAATTAGATTTATGCTTGCCGCTGCTCCAAAAATTGCGATTTTTCGATGGCGTTTTTTGTGTCTTGCTGCTCGTTTCATAATTTTATCATGCAGATTTTCAATGTTTTTTTCATGATCGCTTTCAACAGAATCAAGACCTTCAAGCGCTTCGTACAGAAACGAGTCGGCAGTAGCTTCGTATTCTATATGATTGGCTTCAAGCCCTTTACGTTTGCCTTTTATATAATCGAGCAAATTCGAATATGATTTTATTTTTTTCTCTTTATTCATTTTGCAATCTGTTTTCTACACATATTTTGAGATTACGTTTTCCGTTTTGTATATAACTTTTTACGCTTTTTAGATGATATTTTGTTTCATCTGCAATATCGGCGTAAGATTTTTCTTCGAAAAAAAACATTTTGATGCAGCAGCGTTGCGTTTCGGGCAATTTTTCGACGCACTGTTTGAGCGCAGCAATTTGTTTTTCGTCATCCTGTTCGCAAAGTAGATGCGAAAAATCCGAAAAATCCATAAAATTATTAGAAAAATCTGTTAAAATTTCCTTATGTTTTTTGCGAAGTTTTTGTAAACAGTGATTTCGGGCAACGCTGTAAATCCATGTGCGAAAAACGCCGATTTCATATTTGTTTATTTTTTCGAGAAGAAATTCAAAAATCTGCATTACAGCATCTTGAGCATCTTCGGCATTTTGCAAATATTTCAAACAAACGCCATACACAAGATGCATATAACGATTATAAAGATAACCCAAATATTCGCTGTTGCCGCTGTTTCTGAAAAGCGACAGCAACTCCGAATCGTTCTTGTTTTTTATATTGTCAATTTGCAAAATCATTTACAAAAATAGTTAATAAATTTTTATACATAGATGCACGAAACGGCAAAGTTCCATAAATAATAAGACAAAACCATTGATTTACAGCAATATTAATGATTTGCAATTTAATGATTTGCGATTTTAAAATTAACCCGTTATTTTAGTGTTCTTACTGATTGCCAAAATCATAAAAAATACAGCGCCTCTCAAATAAAATTTATATCTTTGCTTTATGATTGAATACAAAAAATTTATACTGAAAAACGGATTAACCTTACTTACGCATCGCGACAAGTCGAGTCCTGTTGCTATAGTTAATGTGCTTTACAAGGTTGGCGCACGAGACGAAAATCCTGAAAAAACAGGATTTGCTCACTTGTTTGAACATCTAATGTTCAGCGGGTCGAAAAATGTAAAGTCATTCGATGGAGAACTGCAAATTGCAGGCGGCGAAAACAATGCGTTTACCTGCAACGATTATACAAATTATTACATAAGCCTGCCGAAAGAAAATATCGAAACAGCGCTTTGGATAGAATCCGACAGAATGTTGTATCCTAATATTACTCAACAGAATATAGATACGCAACGCAGTGTTGTAATCGAAGAATTTAATCAGCGATATTTGAATCAGCCTTATGGCGATATCTGGCTGTTGCTGCGACCGCTGGCTTACAAAATTCACCCTTACCGCTGGGCAACGATAGGGGAAAATATTGAACACATAAAAAATGCAACGCTCGATGATGTAAAACAGTTTTTTGATTTGCATTATTATCCAAGTAATGCCGTTATCAGCATAGTCGCCGATATTGAACATGAAAAAATATATGAACTTGTTAGAAAATGGTTTGAAGAAATTCCCGACAGAACAAATGTTCGCTGCAAACTGCCGTACGAACCGCAGCAAACGGAATTGCGTACGCTTACGGTAGAACGAAATGTTCCGCTAACGTATTTGTACAAAGCATATAAGATGTGCAATCGAAAAAATCCCGATTATTATGTTTGCGATTTGCTTACTGATATTCTTTCGAGCGGAAAATCGTCTCGCATGTACCAAAATCTGATTAAACAAACCGATTTGTTTGCTGGCGCAAATGCTTTTATTTCAGGCGATATTGATGAAGGATTATTAATCGTATCGGCTCGTTTGCTTCCTAATGTTGATATAAAAAAAGCGGAAATGGCGATTGATAATGAAATCGAAAAAATGCGTACGGCAAAAGTCAGTGAATACGAACTTGAAAAAGTCAAAAATAAAGTAGAAGCATCGCAAATATATTCCGAAACAAGTATTTTGAATAAGGCGATGATTCTTGCTTATTATGAGATGCTTGGCGATAACGATTTGATGAACGCCGAACTCAATTATTATCGTGCAATAACTGCTGATGATATTATGCGAGTGTCAAAAAATGTGTTTGCAGATGAACGCTGTTCTACGCTTTATTATAAAAGTGCGATGTCAAAATAATTTTAAATGTAAATAATGAACGATATTATGAAATTAAACAGAGCGACTGCACCCGAATTTAAATTACCGAACAAAATACCATTGCCTGCTGTAAATGATATTCGCTTACAGAACGGATTATCGCTTTCGACAATAAGTGCAGGAACTGCAGATGTCTTGCGTTTCAGCATTATATTTGATGCGGGAACTCGTTATCAGTCGCAATTTTTTGTTGCAGGTTCAACGCTGAACATGTTAGCCGAAGGAACGGAGAAATATAAATCGGAAGAGATAGCCGAACAACTTGATTTTTACGGCGCATCTGTCGATTTCGATATTGACAGAGATTGGTCGTACATTACATTTTATTCGCTTGCCCGACATTTTGAAAAGGTTATGGAAATAGCCGAACAAATTATAAAATATCCCGTATTTCCCGAAAAAGAACTGAATATTTACAAACAAAATCAAAAACAACAGTTGATTATCGAACGCGAAAAAGTTGCGACAATTGCCCGCGAAGCGTTTGCATCTGCATTGTTCGGCAAAAATCACTGTTACGGCGCTTCTGCTCATCCCGATGATTATGACAAATTAAATCCTGTTCTGTTAAAGGAATTTCATAAAAAATATTATTCAAGCAACAATGCTTTCATTGTCGCATCGGGAAAAGTTTCGGAAAAAGAAATAAAAATCATATCCGAATGTTTTGGAAAAAATATATGGGGAAATCCTCAAAAAAACAAATCGGAACAACAAAAAATTCTTACTTCGCCCGAAAAAATAATTTATATTCCCAAAACCGACAGCCTGCAATCGGCAATTCGCATCGGAAAAGTATTATTCAATAAAAATCACGAAGATTATTGCGGAATGTTTTTTCTTAACACTATTCTTGGCGGATACTTCGGTTCGCGTCTTATGAAAAACATCCGCGAAGAAAAAGGATATACTTATGGAATTTATTCAAACATAGTATGTTTGCGTGATTCAGGCTATTTAACAATATCTGCCGAAGTTGGCAATGAATATGTAGAATTGACATTGCAAGAAATAAAAAATGAAATTTTGCGGCTTCAACAACAAAAAATTGCAAAAGATGAATTATCTTTGGTGAAAAATTACATAACTGGAGATATTCTTCGGTCGATAGATGGAGCGTGGAAAATTGCAGATATATACATAGATGTACGGCAAATAAATGCAAACTTGAAACACATAGAACAAATATTCGATGAAGCGTTGAAAATGACGCCCGACAAAATATTGGATTTGGCAAATAAATATTTGGATATAAATACATTAACAACAATAATATCAGGGAAATGCTGAAATGAAAAATGCAGTAAGGATAATTTTAATATCGGTGTTGATGATTGTAGAAATAACAGTCACAAACTCTCAATGTTTGCCCCCTCCGCCGATAATTGAGAGCGTAACGGTTGTTCCAAATGCCAGCGGAGATGTAATTATAAGATGGCATGGAAATCCTAATGATACCTGTACTACAACAGGATACGAAATATACAAACATAATTATGTTACTCAGCAATTTGATTTTTTAGTATTGGTTTCAGCAGGAACTACAAATTATACCGACATAAGCGCTGGAGCAAATACTCGTCCCCAGATTTACAGAATGACAACAAAAGCGGGACCAGCCGGCAACGAACATTCCGAAAATCATCATTCAGTTTTTTTGAATCCAGTAATGCAATATGACCCGTGCGAACTTACAGCAACCGTACAGTGGACGCCATATAAAACATCGTACAGAGATAAATTTGAAATCAGATTGTCAGATAAAAATTTTAACGATTCGGTAAAGTATCAAATAGTAGGTTATATTGCGCCTTCGGCTTCGCTGTTTGATCCGTTGAACGCCGTAGCGCTTAGTCCTGTTACAGGCGATACTGTTATCAGTTTTACGATGATTGTAAATCAGAATTATTTATTTTGCGTGAAAACATATTTGCCGAATGGAAATGTAAGTTATTCCAATGTGCGCGAAGGAATTATTGCAGGAAGTATTCCTGTTGCTCCGCAATACATAAAACTTGACTCGCTGGTATCGTTTGACACACACAATCATCTTCATTTTGAAATTGAAAATTCTACGCAAATGACTAAATTTCAAATAGAACGTTGTGAAAATCTCAACAGCGTTTTCGAGGTAATACATACATTTGCCGATAAAAATACAACCATTTACGACGATAACACATGCGATATAAACAAAAAATATTTTTACAGAGTAACAGCGTTCAACAATATTTCGCACTGTGTCGAAGCGCCTGCTGTAGTCAGCGATACGCTCAACAGTATAATTTTGACTGCAAAATATACAAAACCTGACATTGCCGTATCGTGGAATGATTTTATCAGAGATTCAGTCTATTATCTGTATCGAAACGGCTTGTTTTGGCTGATACTGGATATTACACAATTTACAGATATGGATGTACAAAACGATTTTGGCAACAACATATACGATTTTTGCTACAAAATTGTAGCCATTGACAGAAATACAAATTACACAAGCATTTCGCGCGAATATTGCAAAAGTCTTGACAAACCGGTAACAATGCCGAATGCAATAGATCCGACAAGCGCATTTTCAAACAATATAGAAACTCATCGTCGAAGAAATCAATTTGCGCCCATCGTTGGAGGCAAAGAAATTGATTATGAATACCACATGATAATTTTTAATCGCTGGAACGGCGTCATATTTGAAACCACAAAGCCAATGGATGTTCCAATATCGAAAGAACATTTCTGGAATGGAGCATCGGCAAATGGTAATGTCCTTCCCGAAGAAACTTATTTGTATTATGTGAAAATCACATTTAAAAATTCAAATCAGGTATTCGAACAAAAAGGTACGGTAAGTTTAATTTATCAATAAAACGACATGAACGAGAACCAGACATACGATACAATGCTTATACAACGCGAGTTTGATGAACTCATAGAGTTGTGTCGAAATAACACAAATGAAGATGGTATTGTTCTCATTAAAAAGGCTTTCGAAATTGCAACCGAAGCGCACAAAGGAATAAAACGGCGTTCGGGAATTCCATATATATTGCATCCCATTGCGGTAGCAAAAATTGTTGTACAGGAAATTGGACTTGGATATAAATCAATATGTGCAGCTCTCATGCACGATGTTGTTGAAGATAATCCCAATTTCACAATCGACTTGGTAAAAAGCGTTTTTGGCGAAACAATTTCTTACATTGTCGATGGACTTACAAAAATAGATGTCGCTTTCGATAAGGATAAATCGGGACAGGCAGAAAATTTTAAACGAATATTATTGACAATGAATGATGATATTCGTGTTATAATTATAAAAATTGCCGACAGGCTTCATAACATGCGCACACTCGATTCTATGCCTGTCGAAAAACAACAGAAAATATCCAATGAAACACTTTTCCTCTTTTCTCCGCTTGCCTATCGTCTCGGATTTTTTAAAATAAAAAGTGAACTCGAAGATTTAAGCCTCAAATATCTGTCGCCTAAAGAATTTAAAGAAATAGATGAAAAAATTAAGGCAACAGAAGCAGGACGTCAAAATTTTTTCGACAAATTTATTGAACCAATTGAAAAAAAATTACAAGAAAGCAATATAAAATTCAACACAAGCGCACGCACAAAATCAATATATTCCGTTTGGAACAAAATGCGCGCCAAATCGGTGAATTTTGAAGAAATATACGATTTGTTTGCTGTTCGCATAATTTTTGAACCTGCCGATTTTGTTCCCGAACGAACACAGTGCTGGCATGTTTATTCAATAATTACCGAAAGTTATCAATCGAAAAATGAACGTCTGCGCGACTGGATAAGTACGCCTAAAACAAATGGTTACGAAGCGCTACATTGTACTGTAATGGCTTTTGGAGTATGGGTTGAAGTGCAAATTCGAACAAAAAGAATGGAAGAAATCGCAGAACGCGGTTTTGCTGCACACTGGCGTTATAAAGACGATACCGCACAGGAAGAAGAACTCGACAAATGGCTTGGCAAAATTCGAGATGTGCTTATAAGTCCCGAAACCAACGCAGTAGAATATTTAGATCAATTCAGACTGAATCTGTATTCGTCAGAAATAACTTTGTTCACTCCGCGTGGAAAAGCAATTATGTTGCCAAAAGGCGTAACGGTTATAGATTTTGCATATACCATTCATTCGCGGATAGGCGACAAGGCAATAGGAGCAAAAGTAAATCACAGATTAGTATCATTGAGTTATATACTAAATAACGGCGATCAGGTTGAAGTTCTTACCGCCGAAAATTCAAAACCCAAACGCGAATGGCTCGAATACGCCAAACTGCCGCGAACAAAAGTACGTATCGAGGCGGCATTGAAAGCCGAAGTTCAGGGACATATAGATCATGGGAAAGAACTTATAAAGAACAAATTAGCGCAATTTAATGTAGAGCCTCAGTCAAGAGTTTTTATCAAATTATGCGCAGCCTACGGCGTGGCAAATAAACGCGAATTATACAGCAAAGTAGGTTCGGGAATTATTCAACTTGATGATTTTGAAAAACAGTTAAAAGAAAATCCTCCGCAAAAATCTGCAATATATTGGGGATTCGGGTTGATAAAAAAAATAATTCCCGGAACAAAAAAGACAGTAAAAAAAGATGAACCACAAACCGAAAATATAAAATCGGCAAACGAACCAGCTAAAATCGACAAGAAAAAACCGTTCCTGCTAAAAGAAACTTTTGAAAAAAAACTCACATATAAAATTGCAAATTGCTGTAACCCAATCCCGGGCGACAATATCATAGGTTTTGAAATCAGCGATGGGAATGTTGTTGTTCATCGTCAGGAATGTCGCGAAGCAAATAAACTTGCAGCCGAATACGGCGATAAAATTATAAATGTAAAATGGACTACGCATAAAATTCAATCGTTTCTTGCATTTATTACCATGCGCGGCATAGACAGAATTGGAATTTTGAACGATACCACAAAAATAATCACAGGCGAAATGAACGTAAACATGCGCAAACTGAATGTCGAAAGCCACGATGGAATTTTTGAAGGAACAATAGAACTTTATGTTTACAGTACAGACGATTTGCTAAATCTAATTAAGAAAATATCTGCAATAAAAGGAATGGAAGATGTAAGGCGATTGCAAAAATTTGATATATAAAAAATGAAAATAAAACCATGAAATATAACAAAGAAAAAGATTCGGTAATGCATATTTTTACATCATATCTCGAGCGTAAAGGTTATAGAAAAACTCATGAACGATTTGCCGTTCTGGATGAAATTTATTCTGTAAACGGACATTTTGATGTCGAATCGCTTTATGAAATGATGAAAACAAAAAAATATGCCATAAGTATAGCAACGGTTTACAATACTATTGAACTTTTACTCGAATGCAAGCTGATAAAAAGACATCAGTTCGGCGAAAATACTTCGAGATATGAAAAATCGTTTGAGTGCAGTAATCACGATCATTTGATTTGTACTGCTTGCGGCGAAGTTGTTGAATTTTGGAATCCTCTTGTCGAAGAAATTCAGAAAGCGGCAATCGTTTCAACACAGTTTGAAGTGAATTACCATGTTTTGTATTTTTACGGGCTTTGTCCGAAATGTAAATCGAAAAAGGCAGATAATGCGTAAAGAACGATACGATGCAAAAAACCAAAAGGCTGTCCCAAAACGACAGTTTTTTCTCCTCTTTTCAGCGTTGCAACACCCTAAAAAATTTTATTGATAATATCCAACAGTTCAGTTTGTTGTTCATCCAATTTTAGCAGTTGGATTTTCCAGACTTTGACACTTTCCTCACCTGAAATTTGCAAGCAGCAGTAAATCAAACAAATAGCCCCTCCTTAAAAAGCATTGAAATCATTTATTATAAACAAGTTATAAATGTAAATTGCATTTTGATAACAGTCTGGTATGTATGAGTTTTTGATTTTGACTTTGTAGATTGGCTGCATTGAACTGTGATTGCTTCTCAAAGACAAACAAACAAGAATCACTTTACAAACCCTAATGTTTTATTATTTTATCATCCGAATGTTTGTTGATATTATTGTTTTTTAAGTATTTTTTTGTTTCGGCAGCAACTACTCCGCTCAATAAAACCAGCGCAATGAGATTTGGTATTGCCATTAAACCGTTGGTAATATCTGCAAAATTCCAAATCAAATCCAGCGAAAAAACCGCTCCTGTGAAAACCATTATCAAATAAGCAATTTTGTAAGGCAATATCGATTTTCGTCCTAAAAGATATTCAATAGATTTTTCGGCATAGTACGACCATCCTATAATTGTTGTAAACGCAAACATCAAAAGCGACAGGCCGAGAATGGTTTCGCCGAAAGGAATTTTTGAAAAGGCAAGTTGTGTCAAGCCGAAACCTGTTTGTCCCGAATGCCACGCTCCTGTGTTCACAATTACCAAACCCGTGAGAGCGCAAATAATAACGGTATCCCAAAACGTTCCCGACGAAGATACTAATGCTTGTCGGACAGGATTGCGCGTACGTGCGGCTGCGGCAACAATCGGCGCCGAACCAAGTCCCGATTCATTCGAAAACAGTCCGCGGGCAACGCCGTAACGTGCGGCAAGCATTATGATTATTCCTGTAGCCCCGCCGCCTGCCGCTTTGAACGAAAACGCCTGACGAAAAATTAAAACGATGCTGTCTATCAATGTTTCGTAGCCTGTAATCAATATTGTCAAACAGCCCACAACATAGAAAAACGCCATGAAAGGCACTACGCTCTGGCTTACGCGGGCAATACTTTTTATTCCGCCTACGATTACCAGTCCCGCAATCACAGCAAGGACAAGTCCTATCAAGATTTTTGTTTCGACAACAGTTCCTAAAATATTTATTTCGGATGCAAACTGAAATGTTGCGAAAACAGCGTCTTTTATCGAATTTGACTGCGTTGACGAGCCAATGCCGAAAGCCGCCAATGCGGTAAATGCGGCAAACATTACGCCTAAAATTCGTCCGAGTTTTCTGTTTTTCAAACCATATTGCAGATAATACATCGGACCGCCGGCTATGCTGCCATCTTTGCGAATCACTCTGTACTTGACAGCAAGCAATCCTTCGGCATATTTTGTTGCAATGCCTAAAAATCCTGTCATCCATATCCACAATATTGCGCCCGGACCGCCAAGAGCAATGGCTGTGGCTACACCTACGATATTTCCCGTTCCTATTGTTGCAGCAAGCGCCGTTGCCAATGCGCTGAACTGACTTACATCGCCGTGCGAATCCTTGTCGCGCATCACCGAAAGACGGATAGATTTGCCGATATACCGCTGTATAAAACCAAGCCTGAATGTTAAAAAAATATGCGTCCCGAAAAGGAGAACCAAAAGAGGCAAACCCCATAAAAATGAGGATAAGTCTGCAATAAATTTTGAAAAGTCGTCCATAGTATTTTTGTTATCTTATTTGCAAAGATAGTTTTTTTTGGTAAAAAAATATAATTATAAAAAAAATATATATCTTTGCTGTTGATAAAAATAAAAATAAAAATTTTAAAAAATTAACGAGTTATGGAACAAATAACAAAAAACTTAATGCATACTCAATATTTCACCTGGAATTATTATCTTTGCAAATAAAAAATAAGAAGAAGATATGAATTTATTGAATTTCACAGAGATGTATCCCGATGAGGCGAGTTGTAAAGCCA
>JAISYZ010000221.1 GCA_031269545.1 Prevotellaceae bacterium | reverse complement strand
ATAGCGCAGGACGCTTCTTTCTCGCGGAATACATTATTTTTCAATCAGGGTTCGGCAGTAAATGCCCCTTTATTCTCATGTTATGCGCCAACGGCAACTCAACAGCCTGTTTATTTATATAAGGAACATATAGCAGATGCTGTAGTCGATACTATCGCGCCCGTTTTAACATTCGATCCTTTAAGCGGAGCAACAAACGTATCTGTTAGCACAGCGGTAACGATAACATCAAACGAGCCTTTGCGGAAAACAGATAACAGCGCAATAAGCGACAGCGATTTGTCAACGCTGGTTGTATTCAAAGAAACAGACGCAAGCGGAACGGCAGTACCTTTCGCAGCAACAATAGACGCTGCCAGGAAAGTAATCACCATTACGCCTTCAAGCGCACTGTCAAATTCGCAACTGTATTATGTAGCGCTAAATCCTGTTGCCGACACTGCAAGCAATACAACAACGCTTCAATCGGTAACGTTTACAACGGAAGATGTATTGTCGTCAGATGCCGACTTGATTACATATTCAATAGCAAATCAACTCAGCAGCAGCATCAATATCGCAGATACGACTGTCGATGTAGTTATGCCAGCAGGAACAGATGTTACAAATCTGATTGCGACATTTACCACATCTCAGGGAGCGGCAGTAACGGTTACAGGAACGCCGCAGGTAAGCGGAACAACGGCAAACGATTTCACTAATCCTGTCGTTTACACAATTGTTTCGCAAGATGGCACTACGACAAAAGACTGGACTGTCAGCGTAAATGTTGTATTAAGTTCCGAAGCCGACATTATTACATTTACAATTCCCAACCAGATTGGCAATTCAATTATTGATGCCGACGAAGCCAAAGTAATTGTTACAATGCCGACAGGCACAGATGGAACAAATCTTGTTCCGACAATCACTGTTTCAAATTATGCATCAATATCGCCTGTTTCTGGCGCATCGCAGGATTTTACCAGTACGGTTGTTTATACGGTTACGGCTCAGGACGGTACAGACAAGCTATGGGATGTATCGGTGATATTCACCAATCCTGCGCCAAGCAACGAAAATGATATAGTATCGTTCACGCTTCCCGGACAGACAGGCAATACGGTCATCGATGGCGGCGCACGAACAGTAACGGTTCAAATGCCGACAGGCGCAAGCCTTGTTGGATTAATACCAACTATATACATATCTGCCGGAGCGACAATTTCGCCATCTGCAAATACGGCTCGCGACTTTTCAAATCCTGTTGTATATACGGTAACGTCAGAAAGCGGTATCAGCGCTGTTTGGGTTGTAAAAGTACTTCAAGGCAGCGCCGACGAAGGTTTGCTGTTTACATTCATCAGCGGAACTCAAATTTTTCATATCGAAAATAGAACATTGGGAATAGGCAGAGTTGATATTTATGCAAGCGACGGACGATTGATGTATTCGGGCAAACGGGGAACAAACAGCGAATTTAACAACAGCGAATTTAATATTGACATGTCGGGCTACGCAGGCGGAATGTACCTTATACGTATATGGGACAAAAATTATGCACTTACAAAAACGATAAAAATAATAAAATAAATTATAAACAATGAAAAAGATATTACTATTATCAGCATTAATATGCTTATTACAATCAGAAACTATTTTCGGACAAAGTGCAATACGCACAGCCGCAAATTTTTTAACAATAACACCGGATGCACGTGCTGCCGCTATGGGCGATGTAGGCGTATCTACAAGCGTTGATGCAAACGCTCAACACTGGAACGTAGCCAAATATATATTTGCAGAATCAAATGCCGGAATATCATTATCATATACGCCATGGATGCGTCATTATGTAAATGATATTAATCTGGGATATTTAAGCGGATATTATAAATTTGACGACAATCAGTCGGTAAGTGCATCACTGCGTTTCCTGTCGAACGGAGATGTTTATGTCCGCAACGATTTTGAACAGTTGCAACTTAGCAATAATGCCAACGAATTTGCATTTGATCTGGGTTATTCTCGCCGACTGTCTGAAAAATTTTCAGCAGGTATCGAATTGAGATATATTCGCACGATAAAAGGAGCAGAACAGGGAACAGCCTTATTTGCAAGTGGATTTGCAGGCGATATAGCCTTGCAGTATCAATCGCCATTTACGATGTTTAATAATCCGTCAACGCTGGCTTTCGGTTTGAATATTTCAAATATTGGAACTAAAATCAAAAACAGCAACGGCGGCAGCGATTTTTTGCCAACCAATTTACGGCTTGGAGGAAGTATTACGATGAATATCAAAAGCAATCATCAACTTGCTGTTGCCGCCGATATTAATAAACTTATGGTTCCTTCGCCGACAGTTGACGAAAACGGAAATATCAACAGCAATGCCGATAAGTCGGCGCTGGGTGCATTGTTTTCGTCGTTTGGCGATGCCGATGGCGGATTTAAGGAAGAACTTAAAGAAATTGCCGTTGGATTGGGCGTTGAGTATAAATATTTGAAAACATTTGCTGTTCGCGGAGGTTGTTTTTACGAAGATACACAAAAAGGAATGAGGCGTTATTTCACGTTTGGATGCGGATATTCTTTTAAAATTGTAACTTTGGACGTTTCTTATTTATCGACATACAGTGGAGTAAATCATCCTTTGGATAATACATTCCGCCTTACATTGTCGGTGAATTTGAGTAAATTGTAAAATAATGTTGGTCTGTTGAGTTGGCAAATAAACAAATCAACAGTTAAAAAAGTATTATGATGAAAAGAATATTAAATATATTTGTTGCGTTGCTTGTGTCGTTTACATTGACGGCACAGGCGCCAACAAATTATTACGACAATGCAGAAGGAAAATCGGGCGCCGAATTGAAAACAGCGCTTTATAACATAATAAAAAATCATACTCAACTTGGTTATCCCGAATTGTGGACAGCATTTTATACAACCGATGCAAAACCCAACGGTAAAGTTTGGGATATGTATTCAAATACAAATTACACATTCGGCAGCGACCAGCAGGGAGGCGGAGGTTACACAGGCGAAGGAGAAATGTACAATCGCGAACACTCGTTTCCAAAAAGTTGGTTTAACGATGGCTATCCAATGTACACCGATTTGTTTCATCTTTATCCTGCGGATGCTTATGTAAACGGGAAACGAAGCAATTATCCTTATGGAAATGTGAAAAACGTAAGTTATACAAGCAGTAACGGCAGTAAATTAGGTTCTCCCGCAGTATCAAATTTCAGCGAATCCGCTTATGTTTTCGAGCCTGCAAACGACTATAAAGGCGATTTTGCACGAACATATTTTTATATGGCAACATGTTACGAAAACAGAATTGCAGGCTGGCGCGGAAATAATGCCGCTACACGCGATATTTTAGATGGAACTCCATATCCTGCATTCAAATCGTGGTATGTAGATATACTTATCGAATGGCATAAAAACGATCCTGTAAGCGAAAAGGAAATAAACAGAAACAATGCCGTATATCAAATTCAGGGTAACAGAAATCCTTATATTGATCATCCCGAATGGGTTGAATGCGTATGGAAAGAAAACTGTGTAAGTCAGGCTACAATTATAATTTCGGATATAAAATATCAACCTGCAATTCCAGACGAAACTTCTACTGTTGATGTTTCGACTATAGTAAATATTTACGGAGACGATGTAATACAAAACGTAAATTTATATTACGGAACATCATCTTCAACGATGAACAGCAACGTGGCTATGACTTTAACAAACGGACGATATGCGGCACAAATTCCGACTTACGCTAACGGAACAACCGTATATTTTCAAATACGGGTGGTTTCTCAAAAAAACGTAAATAAAAGCAGCAGCGTTTACAGTTATAAAGTTACCGAAGCGCAACCGGACGTAATAATATCAAATATTACGCGCAATCCACATAATCCTCAGGCTACGGAAGATGTTACGGTTACAGCCGATATTTATGTAATCAAAGATGAAATAGAATCGATTAGGCTGCACTGGTGGACGATAACGGCAAACAAAACATCAATCGCAATGAGTCAAAACGGAGGCGCATACACGGCAAACATTCCGGCGCAACCTAATGAAACCGTTGTATATTATTATATCGAAGCAAAAACACAGGGCGGAATTGTCAGATTTTCCGAAATCGAAAATTATGTTGTATGTATTCGTGTCGTTCCGAGTGAGATTACAGTTGAGAATGTAACTTATACGCCTGAAAATCCAAATGTAAACGAAACAGTAACAATATCGGCAGACGTTTATTGCAGCAAAGCAAATATATCTCCGTTGTTGCGCTGGTACGATTCAAACAATTCAAATATTACGCATACTCAACAGATGAACAATACTAACGGAAATCGTTTTTCGACGAATGTTTCAGTTCCCGAAAGTGTTACGAGCATCTGTTTTCAGATACTTGCAGGAGTATGCGAAGTTTTCAAAGAATCTGCCTTATCCTGTATAGACATATCGGATAATCATGTAAATATTAGCGGAAATTTATTACAATTGACAGAAACGGCAGGAATTGCTCGAATAGAAATTTACAATATATCGGGACAGTGTTTATTTGCTAAAAAATATTCGGGCGATACATCAACGACAATAGATGTTTCTTCATTTGCAGGAGGAAATTATATTGTCCGTATCCGAACGATAAAAGGAACATTCACAACAGTGAAAATATTGTTGTAGGAATTGACAAAATGTCTGAATCTATCAAGGACAAAGCATAAAACTGCAACGGGGCGTTTTTTGAAAGCGCTCCGTCGTTGTTTATATCAATATCATTTCTCGTATAAAAATCTTTTAATGCTTTTTTTCGGCGTTTTTTCAAATTCTTCCGGATAAAGTTTTATTCGCGCTATTTGGCTGTAATTCGGAAGTTTTTTGTTTAATTCGTCTTTTTCGTTCTCCAAAATCTTTTCCAAATCGCTGTTGCTTAAATTTTCTGCGTATGCAAGTTCGTAATCGGGATAAATAAGCGCTGTCAGTTTGCCTTCGTTATCAATTACAATCGATTCGTTTATATACGGCAAATTGTTAAGTCTGTCTTCTATTTCTTCGGGATAGATGTTTTGTCCCGATGCTCCGAGTATCATGTTTTTGCTGCGTCCTTTTATATAAAGATAACCATCTTTGTCAATAATTCCCAAATCTCCCGTATGAAACCATCCATCGGCATCGAACACGGCTGCTGTTGCTTCGGGATTTTTATAATATCCTGTAAATACATTTTCGCCTTTTACGATTATTTCGCCTATTCCTGTTTCGGGATTTGGGCTGTCTATTTTCAGTTGCATGCAAGTTATTGGTTTTCCGCACGAATAAATATGAGTTGTTGACCAGTCATCGTATGAGATGAGAGGTCCGCATTCTGTCATTCCATAACCTACGGTATATTGAAATCCTATTTCTTTGAAAAATGCTTCCGCTTCGCTGTTGAACGCAGCGCCGCCAACCACAACAACAATAACATTATCGCCAAACGAATGATTTAACAGTTTCAATATTTTCTTTTTTATGCTTTGTTTTATTATCGGCAGTTTCATTAATAAACGCAAGGATGGTTTTTCGAGTAGAGGTTTTATTTTTCGTTTGAATATTTTTTCGACAACAAGAGGAACCGATATTATAAGTCGCGGTTTTACCGAAGAATATGCTTCGAGGATTATTTTTGGAGTCGGCACTCGTGTAAGAAATTGTATATGGCAGCCCGAAACGAGAGTAAAAACTATTTCAAATATCAATCCGTACATGTGAGCCATTGGCAACATTGAAACAACTCCGCCGCCCTGTATCTGAGGTAAAACTCTGCATGCAAATTCGAGATTTGCTTTAAGCGATCTGTAAGGAAGCATCACGCCTTTCGAAAATCCTGTTGTTCCCGATGTGTAATTTATCATTGCAAGTTCTTCGTCGCTATCACTGTAATATTTTATATCTTCGGGACAAATTCCGTTTTTGTATTTTTCGGCGAAAATCTTATCTATAATATTATTCAGTTCGTTTGCCGATGTTTTTTCAACATATAAAAATTTAAAATCATTTATCTGAATTATTGCGTTCACGTTTTGCAGTTCGTCGGCGCTTAATCCTTCCCATACGACATCGCCTGCAAACAGCAGTTTTGATTCCGAATGATTTATGATATTGTGAATATTATCGGGTTTAAACTCGTGAAGCACAGGCACGGCAACTGCGCCGTAAGTAATTGTTGCCAGAAAAGATATTGCCCAGTTCGTCGAATTTCGTCCTGCAAGCGATATTTTGTCGCCTTTATTTATTCCGCACTGTTCAAAAAGTATATGTAATCTTGCAATCTGTTTGGCAATATCCTTATAGAGGTTTGCTTCGCCGCGATAGTCGGACAGTGCAGGAGATTCCCAGTTGTTTTTTATACAGTCTTCAATATATGAATTAAACGTTTTGTACATAATCTTGCATGTTATAAATTCAGTTATAAATAAATTCCCCTTTTTCGGTAATTATTGTCAATTTTTTTTCCGCCGATTTTATCACTTTTCCTGTTATCTGCGCATCGATATTAAAGTTTTTTGCAGTTTCGATTATTGTTTCGGCTTTTTCGGGATTCACATAAATTTCAAGTCGATGTCCCATATTATAAACTTTATACATTTCTTTCCATTCGGTTTGCGATTCGTTTTGTATAATTTCAAAAAGCGGAGGAACAGGAAAAAGATTGTCTTTTATGATATGATAATTTTCGATAAAGTTCATAATTTTTGTCTGTCCTCCTCCCGAACAGTGAATTATGCCGTGAATATCAGCTCGCATTGTTTTAAGAATTTCGGCAACAACAGGAGCATAGGTTCGAGTTGGCGACAGAAGCAGTTTTCCGACAGTCAATCCTGTACGAGGTTCTACGTCTGTCAATTTGTATTTGCCCGAATATACAAGGTTTTGTGATATTGTGCTGTCGTAAGTTTCAGGATATTTTTCTGCAAGCGATTTACAAAAAACATCGTGTCGCGCCGATGTAAGTCCGTTGCTTCCCATGCCTCCGTTGTATTCGTTTTCATAAATTGCTTTGCCATACGATGCCAAACCTACAATGACATCTCCATCGGCGATGTTTGCATTGTCGATTATTTTATTTTTCTCAATGCGTGCGGTTACGGTACTGTCAACAATGATTGTGCGGACAATGTCACCAACATCTGCGGTTTCGCCGCCTGTAAGTGTAATGTTTATACCAAAATCTTTCATTCGATTTACAAATTCGGAAGTTCCGTTTATTATTTCGGCTATGACATCTCCCGATATTAATTTTTTATTTCGTCCTATTGTCGATGATAAAAGAATGTTGTCGGTAATTCCCACACAAAGCAAATCGTCAATATTCATCACAATTGCATCTTGCGCTATGCCTTTCCACACGCTGATATCGCCTGTTTCTTTCCAGTAAGCATAAGCCAGCGCCGATTTTGTTCCTGCGCCATCGGCATGCATTGCCACGCAATAATCGCTGTCGCCGCAAAGCGTATCGGGAACAATTTTACAAAACGGTTTTTTGAAAAGACCTTTATCCAGTTTTTTTATGGCATTGCGCACATCTTCTTTTGATGCCGACACTCCGCGTTGATTATACCGGAAAGTATCTGTTGCAATATTTTGATTTTTTTCAGTCATTTATATATAAGAAAAATGATTTGTTTTAACAAGTCGTAATAATTCTGTCGATAATATTTCAAGGCAAAGTTAATTATTTTTTTGATAAATACATGATAAAAGCAAAATTTAGATAAAAGAGATCGTTCTGTATTACGCAGTCAGTATTGGTATTGAGTGTCATGTTCTACAAAAATCTGGCAACTTAATAACATTTAACATTATTCGCTGTTTTTTTTAGCACTTACCAAAAAATTTTTGCCTGCGAGATAAATGAACCTTTTGCGGTACACGCTAAACCTCTTCGGTACACGCTAAACCTCTTCGGTACACGCTGAACCTTTTGCGGTACACGCTGAACCTTTTGCGGTACACGCTAAACCTCTTGCGGTACACGCTAAACCTCTTGCGGTACACGCTAAACCTTTTGCGGTACACGCTGAACCTTTTGCGGTACACGCTAAACCTTTTGCGGTACACGCTGAACCTTTTGCGGTACACGCTGAACCTTTTGCGGTACACGCTGAACCTTTTGCGGTACACGCTGAACCTTTTGCGGTACACGCTGAACCTTTTGCGGTACACG
>JAISYZ010000147.1 GCA_031269545.1 Prevotellaceae bacterium | reverse complement strand
TTTTTTACCGCAATAGGCACAATGACCGCCGTATTTTCCGTGTACTTTTTTCCTATCTATTTTCATGTTAATATCTGAATTTCGGCTTGATTGCCGGTAAATCTTTAAATGTTTTCATTTTTTTTTCAATATATCGCCCTTTTGTATTTAATTTGAAATTCGGGGCGTTTCTGCCCTGAGACAGGGCTGTTTCTATCCTGTTTACAATCTCTCGGAATTTAGGATTGAATTTGAAATCATCACTATATTTTTTCAAATAATAGTAGATTGCCGAATGGCTACGCCTCATTTCGGCTGCAATGTCTGCAACGGTTGCGCCCTGTTCCTTGCAAAAATAAGCGTATGTCATACGTGCGTAAACGAGGTTTCTTTCCCTGCTATCGTTCACAAGTTCGTAAAATGAAACTCCCATTACTTCGGAAATGGCTTGTTTCAACTCTGCGAATACCGGTACATTTTCGTATATGATTGTTTTACCTGTCAATTCCGCTATATTCTTTTCGAGGGTAGCCCCTTTTGACAAACTCCAATCGGGTAAAAAATAAACGGCTTCGCAACCGATAAGCAAAACAATATCCACAGCCATATATTGCTCATATGGACAATGACAGGGTAGCCCATTTTTTAGCGGGGATATTACTTCGTATCCCTGTTCCGTTAAAATCCTTTCGGCTGCTGCAAATTTGGCTTGCACCTCACCGGGTGGTAGCCCTGTTATTGCGCCACTGATATAGCATTTTTTCATTTTAATCCTGCTTTAATCAAATCTTCTTTTAAAATCCAAAACTTAACGCAGTCGATTTCTCGCATTTGGAACTTCGAACAATGGATGCCGTTCATTTGCGCGTTTACAAATTCGTTTCCGGTATAAAGTTTAATTCTTCGGTCAAACCTGATAATATCGGAAACGTTCGGTTCTTTGTATTGGAAATTGTCAATTACATGATTAATGGCATCCGATAACCTTTCTTCTGTAAAATCATGTGCATCAATGCGTTCCGCAAGCAAATCGAAAAATGACTTTTCCACTTTCGGAAACGCAACTTGCAACTTTTTTATCCCAATCGCTATTGATTTCAAACTTGCTAATTCTCCGGAATACAAGCTGATACTGCATTCGTCATTTCCACCACTCTTTATTTCTTCTTTCTTTCTCTGCGCGACTTCTTGCAACTCCGTTGAGGATTGATTGCGCAAGTTCTTCATCTGTGAAATTTGGCTTTGAACCGCCCGTTTTATTTCCATTTTTTGTGTATTCATTGTCACGCCTTGCCCACGTGGACAGACGCAAGTGTAGTTCCCATGTTTTTTCAAGTTCAAATCTCATTTTTACTCTCGATGGATTCAATTCGCTCCAGTAGTCAAAGAAATTACGTATCATTTCCTTTGGGTATATTTTCACGAATGGAACAAGGGATTGATAGAATTTATCTTTACGATTGGCGATTGTAGCGGCGTTAGCCGCGTCGGGTTTTTCTTTTTCTTTTTCTTTTTCTAAATCATTATCATTATCATTATCATTATCATTATCATTATCATTATCGGGTTGTTTAGGTTGTTTAGGTTGTTTTAGGTTGTTTTTAGGTTGTTTTTCCGAATAACTTAAAACTTCCATAACTTGCTTTTTCTTAGCGTTTTGATTGCCTTTTTTAGCCCCACCCATTCTACCGTTCTCACGACTCGTTTCACATCGCATATCATATTTTTTTTGAAAATTGATGCAATCCAATGTCATAATATTGAAATATGCCCTTACTTCCAAGTCAGACAAATGAGCGGCAATATCTCCTGCGGCTATGTCATCACAATTAAGATGATACAATGCCTTAATCAACATTCCTGCCTGCTTATCCGACAAGTTGGTAAAAATAGTATTCCAACCGGTTTTTAATAAAAATGTTTCTTTCATTATTTAAGGCTTACTCCCAACTCTAAAGCCGGAGTAAGCCGGTTGGTTGTTATTGCTCGATTATCGCTATTTCCGGGCTTAATTCCCGAATTTTTGCTATTTGGCCGTCTATTACCTTATCCCGCAGGTCTTCCAAAAGCTGACAGGCTCCGGGACTGAATAGATGTAAACCAACATCCCGGCCGTTTACCGAAGCGTAAAATTCAACTTCGATAATTTCCGCTTCTGCGCCTTTGAAAATAGGAATACGCAAACTAAATGCTTCCGGTAAGTTGCTTAGGACAACGCCGCTATAATTGTCTTTGAAGTCCCCCTTTTCGCTTTTTTGCTTTTCAATTTTGGAATTAATCGTTGCTTCAAAGTTTTTCAACTCTGTAACAAGTTTCATATTCTTTTCTTTGTCCGGAAAAAAAGCGCGGTTCATTTTGAAGAATTGACCCAACTCGTTAGGCTCCCAAATCTTTTTAGCATTTATCCCGAATTCCTTAAATTTCGGATGTTCTTCCAAAACGCCTGTAATTTGGCCGCGGTGGTAGTCGTCGTCTTCGCTCGTTACAAGGGTAATGGTAATATTTGCTCTGTCTACAATTACATGGCAACGCTTGGGGTTAATTTGTTCCTCTTCTGAAAGCCTTTTATCCAAGAATTCTACCGGCGCGCCAATAACGCCGCGAATGTCGATTTTTATCGGGGCCTTTGGGTCAAGGACTTTAGTAGCCGCACCTTCTCTTACTGTTACTTCTGCTTGTGTAGTGCCTTCGGTAAGGTTTACCACTACTTTTTTGTTTTCGTTCATTTTTTCGTTCATTTTTTAATCGTTTTAATTGTCAGTACCTGTTTTTACGCCTGATTGGAAAATGGTTGCCTGCAATTCTTCCGGGAAAGCGGGGCGGCTCTCTATAAGGTCGCCTTCCCGGTTGTAGTAACCTACGGTTCGGTCGTCCATATCGACGAATTTGTAGCATTTTTCCGTAACGTATTCCGCTTTGTTTTTAAGCCCTTTCAGAAGCCTTTTCCGTTCGCCGGTCAAAGGGGCAAGGCGTGCTTTAAAATCCTTAACTGTTTCCTTTTTTTCCTCTTCCACATCGTTAATTTGGATGTCCGTTTCAGAAAGGTTTTCTTTCATTTGCGCCAATTGTTCGGGGCCAAACCGTTTCATGTACCCTTTTTCTTCTACTTTGTCGCAATTGCTTTCCAGGAAGTCGATACGCCTTGCGCCGGCTTCAATGTCTTTTCCCAATTCTCTTAACATGATTATTAATTTTTATTGATTAAAAATACTCGTTATAAATATCAATGAATTGCGTACCAGCAAACTCGGCGAGTTCGCGGGTTTTAAAGCAAAGTCGGGAGCCGATATGCGCACTCGCATTCGAAGCCGCGTTATGCGCAGGCGCAGAAGCGAAGCCCGCATTCGCGCCGTCAAATAAAAACCATGGCCAATACTTATATTCGTTACGGTTTGCCCAATCCGGCTCCCAACCTTCGTTAAGGGCTTTGGCAATGGTTTTTAGCTTACGGTAAGCTATTTCATCCTTCGTGAAGCCTGACTTTAGTAAAACTTCGTCTGCAACAGGTTCAATTCCCAATACTTTACAGGCATCTTCGTAGCTTTTTACTTGCTTGGTTATGTCTTTGGGTTCTGTTTGTACTACGGCTTTCAAGGTTGTAACCTGAACACCTAATTTCTCGGCCAATCGCCCGGCTTCTTTGGTTGCCGCTTTTTCGTCGTTGTATTTAACAGTTGGCATTTTTTGGCCTTCTGCATAGTTCATGAAAAATTCTGTATTCATTAGAGATTAAGTCAAATTAAATTTGCATATTACGCGCACAAGCACGACTTTGTATCATGAAATATCAGGACTGGCAAAAAAAGGACAACCGTTTTGTGGCGATGAGGGGCTACAGGGTTGAGAAGTTTAACGAACTGCTGCCTTATTTTAAGGAAGCGCATGAGGA
>JAISYZ010000123.1 GCA_031269545.1 Prevotellaceae bacterium | reverse complement strand
AGCGATTGTGGCGCTGCATGTTTAGCATCTGTTGCCGCTTATTACGATTTGCATTTGTCGGTTGCAAAAATTCGCCAAATGGCAAGCACCAACAAAAGCGGCACAAATATCAACGGAATGGTCGAAGCCGCCGAATCTCTCGGTTTTGCAGCAAAAGGAGTAAAAGCCTTAGACCAAAATTACAAACCTAAAATCGATTCTTTATATAAAGTTCCCAAACCGGCAATTGCTCATGTTCTAACAAACAAAAATCTAATGCATTTTGTTGTTATTTATAAAATAGCCAAAGACAAAATTTATATAATGAATCCCGG
Organism: Prevotellaceae bacterium; assembly: GCA_031269545.1. Lineage (GTDB taxonomy): Bacteria > Bacteroidota > Bacteroidia > Bacteroidales > UBA932 > JAIRKV01. The sequence goes on along the minus strand of JAISYZ010000123.1, from coordinate 2,227 downwards.
CACAGGCGAAATTGAAAAACGCAATATCAAAGATTTTTACGCCGAATGGACAGGCTATTTGATTCTGCTTGTTCCCGACGAAGATTTCATAAAGCGTAATGAAAAAACATCCATAACACAACGTTTCTGGTTTTTGTTTAAACCTCACAAGGCTGTTTTCGTTCAGGCTCTTTTTGGCTCTGTGATTTATACGGTATTAGGTTTGGCCTCTTCGATTTGCGTACAAAAAATCATTGATTATGTAATACCCGAAGGCAACAAAAATCTGTTGAATTTAATTTGTGTTTTAATGATAGCGGCAACATTATTGTCGTTGTTTATAAACTATATACGCTCTCTTTTAATGATGCGGGCAGGAATACAAATCAATACGCGGCTTGTTTTGGGATATTACAAGCATTTGCTGAAACTGCCTCAAAGTTTTTTCGATACAATGCGTTCGGGCGAAATAATTTCGCGCATGGGAGATGCCGCTCGTATAAATTCATTCATAAGCGGCACAATGTTGAATCTGGTAATCAATATTTTCACTGTCGTTGTGTCGTTTGCATTAATGTTTTCGTATTATTGGAAACTTGCCGTAATAATGCTTGTCGTAATTCCCGTTTATTATTTGATTTACTTTTTATACAACAAGGCAAATCGCATTGTACGGCGCAAACTAATGGAACAGGGCGCAGAATTACAGGCGCAGTTAGTAGAGTCAATAAATTCGGCAGGAACAATAAAACGTTTCGGTATCGAAAATCATGCAAACATGAAAACCGAAGACCGTTACGTAACTCTTACCCGCACAGGCTGGCGTTCGGGAATATATGATTTGGCGTCAAGTTCGGCATCCAATCTTTTTTCGGGATTATTTACAACAACATTGTACTGGGCAGGAACAATTTTTGTACTCGACAATGTCATAACTCCGGGCGAATTAATGTCGTTCAATACATTGACAGGTTATTTCATGTCGCCTGTTATTGCACTTGTTGGAGTGAGCAAGGTTTTTCAGGAAGCAAAAATCGCCGCCGACCGTTTGTTTGAAATTTTTGATTTGCAAGAAGAAAATGATACGCAAAAAACGAGAATTACAAAAGAACAGTGCGGAGATATTGTTTTTAATGATATATCATTCCGCTATGGCAGCCGCGCCAATGTTTTTACCGATTTCAGTATAAAATTTGAAAAAGGAAAAATAAATGCCATAGTCGGAGAAAGCGGAAGCGGAAAAACAACTCTTGTCGCTCTTTTGCAAAACCTGTATCCTTTACAAAAAGGAAATATTTCCATAGGCAATATTGATATAAAACACGTATATAATGCAGATTTGCGTTCTCTTGTAGGAGTTGTTCCTCAAAATATTGAGTTGTTTGAAGGCAGTATTTCCGATAATATTATTCTTGATGATTATGAACCCGAATGGAATCGCATTTTTAATATTTGCAGCGATGTTGGAATCATTGAATTTATAGAAAACCTGCCGAACGGGCTGAAAACAAATATAGGTGAAAACGGAATTCAATTGTCGGGCGGTCAACGGCAAAGGCTTGCAATTGCACGCGCTTTATACCGCAATCCCGAGATATTGATTCTCGACGAAGCAACGTCATCGCTTGATTCGGAATCTGAACGGAATATTAAAAACATTGTCAACAAATTAAAAGAAAAAGGCAAGACAATAATTTTAATTGCTCACCGACTTGGCACGGTAATGACAGCCGACAAAATATTTGTTTTGGAAAATGGAATACTGATTGAAGAAGGAACACACAGCGAGCTCATTGCAAAAGGAAATTTGTATTCAAAATTTTGGAACGTTCAAACAAAGTTAGCATAAAATCCTGAATTATACACAAACGGATAAAAATATTTTACAAAATTTACAGGGGAAAACTACTCAAAAAAATTCAATAGCATCTCAAAAAAAGACTTAACCATAAATTTCCGTGGTTATTGCCACAAAGGTAATAATTCCTGCAATTTTTTACAAATGTTTTTGCCTGCAAGTCGTTAACAATCAATCTGTTATTTGCCTTTGAAGATCTATTTAGTCGCTCCTTAACAAGTAAAATTTCCAGATACAAAAAATTAACAGACAGGCATTTTAAACCTAACAGGTTTCGGAAACCTGTTAGGTTTGATGATGCTTGCTGTCCCGTTAGGGACAGAATATTAGTAGAAAGAAACGCAGACACATGCATGTCGCGCGAGTTGCCGACAGTTTTTCATGTCATCG
>JAISYZ010000122.1 GCA_031269545.1 Prevotellaceae bacterium | reverse complement strand
CGATGACATGAAAAACTGTCGGCAACTCGCGCGACATGCATGTGTCTGCGTTTCTTTCTACTAATATTCTGTCCCTAACGGGACAGCAAGCATCATCAAACCTAACAGGTTTCCGAAACTTGTTAGGTTTGAAATGTCAATACAAGTTAAAAGCCTGCAAATATTTTTAAAATATTCTTCCAAAATCAATTAAATCAAACATTTACATCTCAGCCAACAAATGCTTTGCAAATGTCCCGTCAGAGACATTTGCAATTGACAATTAATAATTTTTTTAATTTCTTTGTTTCGTTATTACGCTACTTGCTACAGCATTAATATGAAACTTTTGAATATTTTTTTTATTTTTTATTTGTTATTCCGATTTTTTGCAGCCATTTGCTAACATCGTCTTCTGAGTTTTTTGCCATGCTGCCGTTAACTGCAAATCCTTCGAGAACAGTAGAATTTGGACACAATTTTTTCAAGTCATCCACGCTGCGTCCCCAACGTCCGTTGCCATGAGTGCAAAACGGAATTACCGTTTTACCGTTCATGTCGTACTTTTCTAAAAAAGTAAACAGCACCATTGGCATCGTTCCCCACCAGTTGGGATAGCCGACGAAAACCACATCATAAGTTTCCATACTTTTTACTTCGGCGGTAAATGCAGGACGTGCATTGGTTTGCTGTTCGTTTTGCGCCTGTTTTACACATTCGTTATAATCAGTGGAATAAGGATTTTTTACCACCATTTCGAACAAATCGCCGCCTGTTTGTTTTTGAATATTTTTTGCTATTTCGCGAGTGTTGCCGCTCCACGAAAAGTAAGCAATAAGAATTTTTTTATTGCTTTGTGCCTGTACTGTACCGATTAATGCAATGAAAAATGCTACGATACACATCATTTTTTTCATACTGATTTTATCCTGTAAAATTTGTTATTAATATAGTTTGAAATTTCTATTGTTATTGTGCATATTGGATTAAAATATGAATTACTCTGCAAATTTTGAATGATTTAGAGTTTTAATATTTCTACGGCTTTGTCGATTGTATCCGTGAAAATGATTTTTTTGTTTTTATTGCTTTCGTAAATAAAATCTTTGAGGTTTTTACTGTTAATTGCCGAAAAATCACCGACAAAGCCGATTCTGATATTATATACTATAAATTTCTGTAACATTTCGCCAAGAAGTCCTGTTTTCAAGTCGAAAAAATCAGATATTAAATGCTTTTTTTCAATGACTAATCTGTCGCAATTCGATTGAAAACAAATACTTTCAATCAGATCCAATACATCATCGACTGTATTCAACACAAAATTTCCAGTTGGCATTGCTATGTTTTTATCTAAAACTTTAAATTCCATGATTTTATTCTGATTTTTTAATTTGAAGTTCCATTAGTTTTTCAAAATTGTTCACATAATTGCGGTCTTGAACTACGTGAAATTCATAATATTTTGAACTCGCCGAAAAATTCGGTGAGTTGCGAACTTCTCAAATTCTTCAAACACAATTTTATAAGTTATTCATATCTGCTTATACCGTCATTATTTCTTTTTCTTTATTTTCCAGCACTTTGTCGATTTTTTTGTTCACATCTTCGGTAATTTTTTGCGCTTCTATTTCAAAGTCTTTTGCCAAATCTTCGGAAAGTCCATCTTTTTGGAGTTTTTTAATTGATTCTATAGCATCGCGGCGCAAATTGCGAACGGCAACTCTGGCATTTTCGCCTTCGGTGCGTGTTTTTTTCACCAGTTCCTTGCGGCGTTCTTCGGTCAATGGCGGAACATTTATACGAATTGCTTCTCCGTTGTTTTGAGGATTAAATCCTATGTTTGCCACAAGAATCGCTTTTTCAATCACGGGAATCATTGATTTTTCCCATGGCTGAATGCTTATAGTTCGCGCATCCGGAGATGTTATGCTTGCAACTTGATTGATTGGCACTTTTCTGTCGTAATAATGAACTTCGATATTTGCAAGCATTGACGGATTTGCTTTGCCTGCGCGTATTGAAATGAGTTCGTTTTCGAGAAAATCGACAGCCTTTTGCATTTTGTTTCTGGTTGTTTCGATTACTGCTTTTGCTTTTGATTCCATGATTATGTGTTGTTTTTAATTAATATTATTTTAATTTTTTACTGTTGTTCCTATTTTTTCGCCGTTTATTATTTTCGAAAGGTTTCCTTTCTCGTTAATATCAAATACTATTACGGGTAAATTATTTTCTCTGCAAAGAGTAAATGCGGTTAAATCCATTATTTTCAGATTCTTGCTGTATGCTTCGTCGAATGTTACTGTATCGAATTTTGTTGCCGATTTATCAATTTCAGGGTCGGCTGTATAAATTCCGTTTACTCGCGTTCCTTTAAGCAACACATCGCATTTTGTTTCGACAGCGCGTAATGCCGCAGCCGAATCGGTAGTAAAAAACGGATTGCCTGTGCCGCCTGCGATTATTACAACATTTCCGGCGTTCATGTATTCGATAGCCTTGTCGTATGAATAATATTCGCCAACAGGTTCCATGCGTATGGAAGTAAGTACTTTTGCTTTTTGACATATTGATATTAATGCCGACTGAATTGCTATACTGTTGATTACAGTTGCCAACATTCCCATTTGATCGCCTTTTATCCGGTCGAATCCGCGCTGTGTTCCTCTTAATCCGCGAAAAATATTTCCGCCGCCTACAACAATGGCTATCTGCGTACCGTTTTGCGAAGCGATTTTTATATCTTCGGCATATCGCGAAAGAACATTTTCGTCAATGCCGCAGTTGTTTGAACCTTGTAGAGCCTCGCCGCTCAATTTCAGCAATATTCGTTTATACATGACAGGTATTTTATTTTTTGCGTAAAATTAGTGTATTTTCAAATAACAACAAATTTTTTCGGAAAATTTAAATAATTGTAAAATCATTTTTTTACACAAAAACAACTGAAAATCAATGAATAATAGAGTAATTATTGGGTATTTCAAACATAAAATAAGGTTAATTCCAAATTTAGAAGTATGGATTTTTGCTAAAAACAGTTATATTTCCGGTTAGCTATGTTTCACACGGTATAACTTTGTAAGTTGTCGATATTCTGGATCAAATCGTTAAACTCCGTTTCGGTTGCTTCCCGCTTCGTTACACTCACAAACAGTAATGACGAAGTACGGAATACGAAAAATATTTAAGGACTGACTAAATATTCCTCGCCGAGTTCTTCAATTTTCTGCATTGTCTGAATGGTATTTTTTATTGCTATAATCATATTCTTCAGGTGTTGTATGTCGGAAGCGTTGAGCGCAACTTTATCTTTAATTCTGTATTTCAGCCATTTTTCAATCGGTTTGTATGAGCCGATTTCAAAGTTGTAAACATCAGGATTTACAGGACAAATTTCTATTCTTTTATTGTTGGTTGTATAAATATTCAGAATGTCGTTGTTGTGCTTTATCTTTTCAATAATAAAATCGCCATCAAAATTTGCGTTTATTTGAACATTAAAATATTTTTTCATTCTGACGAATTTTCCGTTGTGAAGTACTACTTCGTGATAAAAATTATCAACAGGAGTTTTTAACAAATGCAAATCAATGAGTTTTTGCCCCAGCGTTGCATATTTGTCAAAT
>JAISYZ010000012.1 GCA_031269545.1 Prevotellaceae bacterium | reverse complement strand
TTTATACCTTTGTAATTCAATATTTTATATATTATAGTTAGTTCTTTTTATTTTGTACCATATTTGTACATAAATTTTGTATTTCATTGATTATCAATACTAAATAATTTTGAGGAAGTGAAGTGATTCAATTACGAAAAGAGCGGTAGAATGATGTTTTACCGCTTTTTTTATTGATAAATATTTCTATTTTTATGCTTGTATATTGGTTTTTATTGTATAACATTTTTATGTATTTGTATGTAATTTGAAAATTTAATGCTAATTTTGTGCTGTTTCCCTGACAATTCTAAAATACGATAATTAAAAATCAGCGTTCAATATTTCACAGTTTGCAGGAAAACAAATCTTTTTGCCGTATGCGGAAGAATTGTATCCTGATTTGGGGAATATTGTGGTATATGGAAAGAAATTTGGATTTTAAAAAGGTAATCAGATGAACACATTTTCCAACATAAAAGAGTTGTTCTCCGCTTTGAAAAAAGAGGAAAATCTGCTGTCGGAAATGTTCAAAAAACGAAAATCTGTCAGTTACAAATACGAGTATGCTCTTGATATTGTTGAAAATAATGAGAATCGCATTAAATACTTATTGGATAGAGAGGTAATTCGGCAAAACGGCAATAATCTCGAAATAGACGATTTATTTTTGCAGTTTTTCGAGCAGGTGCTTGATGCCAACGAAGAAATCAATGTTTCGTATATCAATGAAAATTTGGAAAAAATCACGCAAAATATTCAATATTTTCTGAATGAAACTAATGAAAACCGCAAATATGATTACCTGCGAAAAATTAAAACTACATTACGAAATATAGGAAATATCACGTTGCGAAATGTGGTTGATTTGAAACGGAATGTGGATAATACTTTCAAAAATGAACCGAATTATAAGAACAAAAAAGCAAAACTTATCAATCTTGACAAAAAACGAAAAGATATTGCAAAACTGATTGAGCAAACCGAAAAATTAGTTTCCGAAAAAGAGGTTACATTTTTTACAACGGCTATTGACGAGGAATTGAACAGAATTATTGTTCAACTGAAAATGCAACTCGGTAAGTGTTCTCATAATTTGATTGAAATAGAAAAACAAATCATTGATTTTCTGAATCAAATTCAATATCAAAGCGCTGTGGTTGAGAAGTTAAAAAAAATAAAATATCTGAAAGACCAATACACGCTCGAAACTTCGACCGATATAAGAACCGTTTTGGCAAACAATAATTCTGTGATTTTTGAGCCAAATCCGCAATATCCGCTCAAACTTTCGCTCGAATTTTTGCAGTCAAACGAAGATGCTTTTGCAAGCATAAGAAAAATTGCCAAACGTGTAAAAGCAGGCATAAAATTGCAACGACCTGTGGCGGACAAAATTTCAGGCGAATATCTGCAAACCCAAACGGAAGAAGAAATACAAATCAATCTCGAAGAAGTGAAAAACGGCTTTATGGCTTCGGGTTACGCACTTTTTGATTTTGTTTTGAATTACAATTTTGTCAAAGGGGTATCTTTTGACGAGAAAATTACCATTTATTGCCAGTTGATTTCACAATACGAAAATGTGTTTGAAATTACCGACAAATATCAAGAGAACGAAAATGTTGAATTTGCAGTAGTTTATCCTAAATAATTGAATATTATGAAAGTACCCGAACAGACAGCCGACATATTTAAAATTTTGAGTAAAGGACAATTTATCAGTTCCAACAGTTCTAACAAAACGATCAGCGACTTGTACAATATCATTGACAGCGATGACAATTTTGAAGATTTGCGGGATTATTTTTTGCAAATCAATTTCATTTTGGAACGTGGCGACGAGTATTTTCATTTCAGCCGAAACGAGGAAAAAACAACGCTCGAAAAGAAGATAGAGAACGCATACAAATGGATTGATACATTGGACTTTCTGAAAACTTTTGACAACTCTTTCGGTTCGGGTTTTCGTTTCGATATATCCGACATTATCAACAAAATAAAATTAGATGCGGAATTAGAAACTAAACTTGACAGCATAAACAAAGACAAAAAATCACGCGATGAGATTTTGAAAGATATTTTGGACGGACTTGTAAAAGAGAGTTTTATTGAACTTGAAAACGAGCGGACAGGACAATACAAAGTGTTGGCAGCGTTCAAATACATTGAGCGGTTGCTCTTAACCATTAACATTTCAGAAGAGGCGCAAAATGAAATACCTGAATAAAATAATCTTTATAAATTCCGCAGATAAATCGCTTCCTTACGCCGAAGTAAATCTTGACGGGAATGTGCATTTTATTGGCACGCAAGGCGTTGGAAAAAGCACCCTGCTACGGACAATTTTGTTTCTCTATAATGCTGACAAGCAGAAACTTGGCATTAAAGCAGGACAAAAAACGTATGATGAATATTATTTTCCGTTTCAAAATTCGTTTATTATTTACGAAGTGCAAACCGAAACAGGGGCATTTTGTGTACTTACTTTCAAATCGCAAGGCAGAGTAGCATTTCGTTTTTTTGATTCTTCGTACAACAAGGAAAATTTTATTGACAGCGAAGGAAAAGCCTATGAAACTTGGGACAAAATTCGCGACAGCTTCGGCAAACACATCAGTTACACCCGCATAATCAGCAGTTACGAGGAATATCGCAACATACTTTACGGCAACAATAAGGAATTGCAAAAAGAGTTTCGCAAATATGCTCTCATTGAAAGCAAGCAGTATCAGAACATTCCGCGCACAATTTCCAATGTTTTTCTGAACACAAAATTAGATGCCGAATTTGTGAAAGAAACCATTATCAAGTCGCTGAATGAAGACGAAATAAAGATAGATTTGACAACTTATTCTCAACATTTACGCGATTTTGAAGCCCATTTGAATGACATTAAAAAATGGACTGATAAAAATCGCAGTGGCGAAAGTATTATTGAAAAACAAGCCGAAAATGTGTCAAAATTTTATTCGGCGCTGAAATATTTAGAGAAAAATAAAGAAGAATTAGCAGTACAACTTGGCTGGGCTATAAACAATGTACGAGCAAAACAACCACTTACACAAGAATTACTTACAGCAGAAGAATTAAAAAAGAAAAAAGCGGAAGACAAATACAAAGAATTAGACGGAAATTTTGAGAAAAAGAAAAGTGAAATTCAAAGGCAAATCGGTATTTTCTCGGAAAAACTAAAAACAATAAAAACCAAAAGAGAAGAATATGAAATATTGAATATCAACGAAATAATAAAAAGAGTTGCAACAAAAAATTCGTTGGATTTAGAAAAATCTAATCTTGCCAACGAAAAAGCCATTTTAACTTCAAAATTCCTTGAAATTCAACAACGATATGAAGCATTACTCAAAAACTTGGAAAATCAATTGAAAGAATTTGAGAACAGCAAACAAAAAGAAATCAATACGGCAAAAGCCAATTTTGTGGATTTCAAAGACGAAATTTCAAAGCAATATGAAACGATTTTTGAAAATATCAAAACTCAAAATAACGTAAAACTTGAAACTGCACAATCGCTTGTAAAAGAAAAAGATAATGCAATTACAACGCAGAAAATCAAACAAGTCGAAGCTAAAAACAAGCGTTTTTACGAAAAAGAAATTGAAAGTTGTAAAAATGAATTTTTCGACTTGAAAGCAAAAATTTCAAAATCTGAAAACGATATAAAACAAGCAAATGCCATTAAAAACAATCTTGAAAAAGAGTGGCAACTCGAAGAAAAAGAAATTATAGGAAACAACAACCGAGAAGTCGAAAAACAAGCAGAAAAACAGACAAAACTCAAATCGAAAATTACTGACATTGACCTGAAAATCGAAAACAGTAAAGATTCTCTTTACTGTTGGCTCGACGAGCAAGCGCCCGGCTGGCAAAATACTATAGGACAAGTAATTGACGATAAGGTTTTGTTTCAACAAGGGCTAAATCCACAAAAAGCTGCCGGCAATAATTCCAATTTTTATGGAATTACCATTGATTTACAAGAAATAGGCAAAGAAGTCAAAACCATTGCAGATTACGAAAAAGATAAATTGGAATTACAAAACCAAATTGCTGAAATTCAAAAAAATATTTCTTCTTTGAATGTTCAAATGGATAAGGATTTGGAAAATTTGAAAATTAGATTCCATAAAAAAATAAAAGAACAGAAAGACAAAATTTCCGAAAACGAATACATTAAAACTATAAGCCACACAAAATTAGAAGCGAAAAGCGTAGAATTAACCGAATGGGAAAGTAGGGCAACAACAGCAAAACAAAAAGCATTACAAGATATCGAAAATGAAATCAATCGTTTGTCGGAAGAAAAAATAAAAGACGAAGAAAAAGTTGAAAAAATCAAACAACACATTGATAAACAACAAAAAGAGAAACAAAAAGAGAAAAATGCAAAAATCGAAACAGAACAGCAAAATTTGAAAGA
>JAISYZ010000215.1 GCA_031269545.1 Prevotellaceae bacterium | reverse complement strand
ATGTGCAGCAGATTTATGCGCTTTATCCGACAGACAGCGGAAAATTTTTAAATCTGGGACGCATTGATGTTGTAACCTACAAGCCGCAAACTGCGAAAGTTGTTGTTGTAAGCGTAAATGGCAATACTTTGAATACAAATGAATTGCAGGCGCGATTAAATGAGATTTACAATCCTGTCGGCGTAACTTTTGCAATAGAAACCGACACGTTTACATATAACAGCGCAATAAACTTTTTTGATGAAACGAGCGGCTGGTTTTCGCACTACACGGCTGCAATGAAGACGTTTAACATTGCTTACCGCGAAAATATTGGAGAACGTTACGATAAAGACAAAAACTATCTGTTCGTACTTGACGAAGACGTTTCGCGCAGCGACCGCGATGCACAGGGCTTTATGCCTCTTGGCGGACGCTTCGGATATTTATTTAAAAATCAAATACCTGCTAACGAAATACACACCATAGCGGCACACGAACTCGGACATGGCATTTGGGCTTTGAAACACACATTCGACAACGATTACGGCGACATTACGGTAAACACAACCGAAAATTTAATGGATTACACGCCCGATGCCGACCACCTCGCCAAATGGCAATGGGAAATAATCCGCTATCCTGCGCTGTTCACAGATCCTTTCGGCGGAGATGAAGAAGGGGAATTTAATTGGATTTTCATAGATATAAAACACACCTTGCTTTTCAATCATGTTTATTGGAACAATTTGAAAACATATAATGATACAGCAACCGCTCCATACAAAGCATCTGGTTGGGAAAAAGAATGGACTTATATAAAAAATAATCCCGAACAATCAGTTAATAATGTAATTACAAAGATAAAAAATACGGAAAGGAAAAAAACGATAGATAAGATTACTCTTAATGATTACAGTATATACATAGGCAAGCATACTATTGATGACAAAGAATATCCGATAGCAGTTTATAGCCGTAAAAAAGAAATATCGAACATAAAAAAAGTTGTAATAACTGAATTAAATGATTTAAAAACGGCTGATATAAAGAAATACATGTATGTAGAAAATAATCATATAATGTACGTAGTATTGGCATTTTATGACGACAACATCCAAGAGCCTGTTTTAATGATACAAACGCCAAATGCTTTTAGCGCTTATATAGATGAATATATGAAAACATGTTTAAAATATCTTGAGATAATGGAAGACAGCAGAGATATAAGACTGGAAAACGTGCGGTGGATCAGCCAGTTTTCATCTGAAATTAACGGGCGTAACTGCCACTGGTGTGCAACAGGAGGCGGTACATTATGTTGTAATGGAGGCACACCGTGCGAAACATGCCCGAAAGATTCAACAAATAAAATAAAATGCTGCCCGACTGCTTGCACCGATACATTACAAACAACAAGCTGCGACTCGTGCGCAAATGAAACAATCTGTAAAACAGGTACATGCAAATCAAATAACTGCTGTTTCCAGACGGCATTGGCAATGATAGAACAGTTTGGACTTACAACCAACAGAAATCAGGCAATAGATATTGCGACACTGATAAACAGCAACAGTTGGAGAGAACAGTCCGATTTACAGGCAGATGCCACGAAATTTGAGGAAAGTATAAGCTATATTGACGAGACTTTAAAATCCGGTAATCCAGTATTGATAGGTGTTCACTATAAGAATAATAAAGATAAACTTTATAATGCTAATAAGGCAACACTGCATTATATGATTATAGTTGGTAAGATACATAAAAATGGTAAAGAGTATTATTGGTTTTATGATCCCGCAAAAACAGTTCAAAGTTATGGAGTTGCAGTAACAAATTTATTGGAAATCGACAGAAATAAAAATATGATACATGGAATATATCAAAACGATAAACCATATACCATTACAGAAGTAAGAAAAAATTTATAAACAATTAAAAATAAAATAGATATGAAAAAAATATTATTAATTATTGCATTTATAGGATGTTTAAATGCACAAGGTCAAAACACTAAAAATCTACCAGATTATTTTCCTGATTTGCAAGATAAAGATACGATAATAAATTCTGCAATTTTTATAGACCGGTTTTATGGGAATAAAAATTTTTTACCGGATTCTATTGCTTTGAAATATTTTTTTGATAATAAGATTGAAAATATGCAAGGAGAATCTGAAGGATACAACGTTGACGACAACACTTATATATACTCTTCTTATACAAAAAAAGTTTGTCCATTATATAAGACAGAATATAAAAATACATGTTTATTATGTTATGGTATTGATAATATGGTATATTTATGTATATATAACATAAATAAAAATAAAATGGAAGATATTTTCACCGTTGTTGACGATTCGGATGACTATGGAAATTATTATACACGCAGTACAGTATTTAAAAACAACTACATAGCAGCAATACAATTTTACGACCAAGTATATTACATACTTTATAAGATCGATTATGAAGCAAAGAAATTTGTTGAACTGAAAAAAATAGAAGTAGATCCTACTGACCAAAATGACAACACGATTAGGTCTAATTTATTTTATACGCTCGGCATTTCTGAAACAGGCGAATTATTAGAAGATAATCCATAAGAATTTAGAAGTAAGAAAGAATTTATAAACAAATAGAATATAATTATTATGAAAAAAGTATTATTAATTATTGCATTTATAGGATGCTTAAATGCACAAGGTCAAAACACTAAAAAATTATCAGATTATTTTCCTGATTTGCAGAATGTCAATACAATAACAACTAACAGGCAATTAATGAAAATGCTTTATAGTAGCGAAAGTGGAAAAAACATTTTAGACACTATTGTTGCATTACATTATTTCTTTGACGACAATGTTGAAATAATGCACGATGTTTTTGAGGGATATAATTCGGATGAAAATACATATACGTATACTCCTTATACGAAAGAGGTATGTCCATTATATAAAAAGATATTTAATAAAAATATTTTTTTATTATGCTACAGCATAGAATCTATTATGTACATAGCAATTTATAATTATCAGGATGATAAAATTAAGAATACTCTTGTTATATTAGATGATTCAAATGAAGCGGACGTTTTTACATGGAGCACTATATTTCCTAATAATTATATAGTAACAGTGCAATCAATAGACAAAACATACTACATACTTTCAAAAATTGATTACGATTCTCAGAAATTTATAGAATTAAAGAAAATAGAAGCAGATAGCAATCAGAGTTATTATTCAATTATGAATGATGCTTTTGAAACATTGGGCATTTCCGAAACAGGCGAATTATTGGAAGAAAAGCAATAAGAATTTATTGGAAATTGACAGAAATAAAAGTATGATACACAAAAAATATAACAATAAATACAAAGCGATATGAAAACAACAATTAAAAAAATCTGTTTGACGGCGTTTATGCTTATAGGATTAACGGCTGCATGTTTGTCAGCCGAAATTGATAATGCCTTGCAGGATGCGAAAAAAATCTTTGCCCTGATAGATGCCAACAACGCCTATATCGAAAAGTTGGAAAATCTGCTGAACGGCATAGAATTTCCTGTGGGTCTGCAAAAGAGCATCAACAATACCCGCATTACCATCGCAGCATCGAGCGGCAGAATCAATCCACAAACCGATTTAACGGAGTTAGACTTTTTCGCACGCATAGAAATAGGAACAAAAGACACCATCTTTTTCGGCGCAAAAGGCATAAAACTTTCGTACAGCGGCGACATTATCGGCGCTACCCGTCTTGTTTTGCTGAAAAATCAGGAAATACCCATAGGCGGTTCTTATGTCATTTTGCGTCTTTTGGGTTCGTTTGACATGTCAACAGGCAATATGAACGACTTAACCTACGTAGAAATCGACTGTAACGGTTTCAAATCGTTGGGTTTGTCAGCCGAAGTAGAACTGTCGCCTGCTCTTTGCCATCCTGTAATCGACAGTACAGGCAAAGCCGATACCGCTTCACGCGTTGTTGGCAAGTTCAAGACACAAATATCGGGACTCGACGATATTCTTGCCTCCGTAACTTTTCCATCTTTCGAAATAAAAGGTTTGAGCGGTTTTATATGGAATTTGCACGATGCAGTATTCGATTTCAGCGACTTGCGCAACGACTCGGCAGTTCTGTTTCCAAACGAATACAGACAGTATCTTATACCGGGCAACGAAATTTTGTGGAACGGCGTCTATGTCCGCGAACTTTCTGTAACATTGCCTCCACAGTTCGAGAAAGCAGGTTATGATACGGTCGCCGCCTATAAAAACCGCACAAGTTTTATGGCGGCAAACATGCTTATTGACGAAAACGGAGTTACAGGGCTGTTTTCAGGAGAAAATATTCTGTCAATCAACGAAGGCAGCGCAAGCGGCTGGGAATTTTCTCTCGACCATTTTCATTTGCATTTACTGGCAAACACTCTCGAAGAAGCAAATTTCAGAGGCAAAGTAGGCATTCCGCTTTCCGAAAAAACACGATTTGCATACAACGGACTTATTACTGCAGACGACAAGTATATTTTGCAGATAGCCACGCTTGACACAATTTCGTTTGACATATTCATGGCGCAGGCTGAGATAGATCCCAATTCTTACATAGAATTTACGGTCGATAAGGGCAAGTTCCGACCTAAAGCCCTGTTGCACGGACGCATGAAAATGGATGTAAAGATGAATGAAAATTCAAATTCAAATCTTGCCGAATTTAAGGGGATTGAATTTAGGAGTCTTTTATTACAAACTCAGTCGCCATATTTCAGCGTAGAATATTTGGGCTATAAAGATGAAATAAAATTTCAGGGTTTTCCTGTATCTGTAAGCAATATAGCGCTAGCGACAACCGAAACTGAAGCCCTGCTCGGCTTTAATATGGAACTTGCCTTGATGGATGGCGATTTTGGAGCAAAAACGCGGTTAGAAATTGTCGGCGAACAGCCTGACGGCAAGATACATAAATGGAAATTCAAAAAATTAAACATAAACGATATAGAAGTAAATGCGACCATAGCCAATTTGATGAAAATCACAGGTTCGTTGACAATTAAAAACGACGATCCTGTTTATGGCGATGGCTTCGGTGGCAGTCTGGCGTTAGATTTCACGGGCGGACCAGTAAGCGGACTTAAAGCCGAGATGCGCGGTATGTTTGGTAAAAAAGATTTTCGCTACTGGTTTATCGACGGCAAGGCAACTATTCCGGGTCAGGGTATTCCTGTTTTGGGGATTTTGAATCTCAAAGGCTTTGGCGGCGGTTTGACCTACCGCATGAAAGGCACGGGAAAAACTAAAACAAGCGGAAGTGTTTCAAGCGTAACGGAGATGGAATACGTTCCCGACAAAAATTACAGTCTTGGCATAAAAGCGTCCGCAGCATTTACCATAATATCGGATGCAACGGCAAACGGCGAAGCTTGTTTCGAATTGGCATTTAACAATCATGGAGGATTGAACTATGCAGGATTTTACGGTTTTGCAAAATTCGTAGGCAAATTGCCCGGAATGGATAAATTTCAGGATAAAATAAACGAATCATATCAAGAAATTGTTCAAAAAGAAAAGGATTTTCTTAATTCGGTAGGTGGCGAAGAAGGATTAAAAAGATTAAAACAGTACGACCCTAACGAAGCGGGGA
This sequence comes from Prevotellaceae bacterium, assembly GCA_031269545.1. Classification (GTDB taxonomy): domain Bacteria; phylum Bacteroidota; class Bacteroidia; order Bacteroidales; family UBA932; genus JAIRKV01. Next base: position 26,372 of record JAISYZ010000215.1, on the reverse strand, counting down.
AATTATATGCTGACAAAAACAGAATCGATGAATTTGAAATAAAAGCATCTCTCGGCATACAGTTTAATTTTGCGGAGTCTTCGTTTCATGCGAATTTTGAATTGTATGTGAGCGTATTCGGCGGAATTATCAAGGGCGCAGGACAGAACAACAAGGCGGGCTTTGCCGTAATACACATAGATCCTCAGGACAAGTATATTTATATGGGAACGCCCACCGACCGCATAGGATTGAAATTCGGACTTGGCGGTTTGCTCAATGTAGAAACGGGTTCTTATTTCATGGTTGGCACCAAAATACCCGCATCTCCGCCGCCGCCACCACAGGTAGCATCCATTCTGGGCATGTCGCCCGACGATCTCGATTACATGCGCGATCTTAACGCTCTCGGCGAGGGCAAAGGCTTTGCCTTCGGATCTCATTTGAGCGTCAATACCGGCGATATAACGTTTTTGATACTGTATGCTCACTTCGAGGCGGGACTTGGCTTCGACATAATGCTGAAAGACTATGGAGATGCCGAATGCAAGGGACGCAGCGGAGCGATAGGCATCGACGGCTGGTATGCCAACGGACAGGCTTATGCATATTTGAGCGGCGAACTTGGTGTGAAAGTCAATCTGTGGTTTATCAAGGCACGCATCCCGATAATCACCGCCGATTTTGCGGCATTGTTACAGGCGAAACTGCCAAATCCGAGTTCGTTCAAGGCATATATTGCAGTGAAGGCAAAAGTTTTGGGAATAGTAAAGGTAAATTGCCGTTTCAAGTTGAGCATAGGCGAAGAGTGCGAGTTGGTCATTCCGGGCGGCAGTCCTGTTGACATGATAATGATAACGGACGTTTCGCCTACCGATGCATCTTCGGATATAAGCGTTTTTACCGCACCCAGCGCCACGTTTGCAATGGAAATCGGCAAGCCGTTTACAGTTCAGGATGACGATGGCGAGAAAGTTTATAAGATACAGCTTAAAGATTTTATATTGAACGATGGTTCAGGCGACGTAATCGGGAATCTTAAATGGGGCGCAGACAAAGACGAAGTATCCTTTTATTCGCATGAGATATTGCCTGAGCAAAAAGAAATCACTGCAAACATACGCGTAACCTTCGAGCAGTACGCCAACGGACGCTGGTCGCAGGTTTATACGGCAGGCAAGGAAGCGATGGAAATAAAAACTGTTAAATTTACGACAGGAGCAGCTCCCGAAGACATACCGATGCGGAATGTAGTTTATTCGTATCCTGTTGTCGAGCAGAAATATTATCTCAAGGATGAACATCCGTCAGGCTACATACAACTTGAATTTGGACAGAGTTATCTTTTCCCTCCCGAACTCGAAAACAAGGTCTGTATCGAAGATGAATCTGGGAATAAGCAGTATGCCGATTTTGCTTATAATCAGGAACAGAAACGCATAGATTTCACCATGCCCGCCATTCAAAATCAGGAACAGTATAAATTCAACATCCTGTCGTTCAACAAAGGCGAAGCGCCGACAGCGACAGGCACAACTACTTCGTCTTCGATAATGGATGACGAAGAATTTGGCAATATAGACATCGAAACCAAAACGGCGACCTCCGAAGCGCGTACGGATGTTGGGAAAAGCCTTCTTGCTTACGAATTTTCATCGAGCCGCTATTCGACTTTCAAACAGAAGATAGACAATATAGTAAAAGGCAAAGCCGCCGTTATAAAACTCGATTCCGATGTGCTTATGTTTGAATACGAAACTGTTGACATGGAACCATTCGATTTGACGGAACTTATTGGCAGTACACAAAGCGAAGACAAGCCTCTAATAACGCTTGAGGCAGCTCTCGACGAAAGTTTTTATACTGCAAAAATACGACCTTTGCTTTACGAAGATTATCCTGTTCAGGGTCTTATCCGTTTAACAAATCGCGATGTTAACATTTTTGGCGTTCCGCCAGCAAAGGCGCTGCCAATAATGACGACATATCTGAATCAGATAGAAAACGGCAATTTCAACGGACTTGTAACAAAACGTTTTCCGTATTATTACAATTTGCCTCAGATATACAAATTCGACTTCATCAATTTACAGGGACAGGTTATAAACGCCTATTTTGGCAACACATCGAATCCTGCATATCAGCGATTTGTATCGGCGACCTATCCATTTATCACCCCCGGAAATTACATGATAAATCTAAAATACAACCTGCCGGGCGGAATATCGGGAACATCGTCAACGTTCAGTTATTATAATTTTATTCAATAATTGAAAAGTTAGAAAGTCAAATAAACAACTAAAAAGAATGAATATAAAAATGGCAAATAAAAAATGTTCCGTCAGGAATGGAAAACAACCTAACAGGTTTACAAAAACGCAGCGTCATTACGAGGAGCATGGCAACGAAGCAAACCGGAAAATAATTATGAATTAGAAATAATCAGATAAACAAATAAGCAAAATAATGGATCACTTTCAACTTTATAACTGAATAAACAAATAAATAAAAAGATGAGAACAATAAAATATATAATTTTTTGCCTGCTGCTGCCGGTATGCGGCGAACTGTATTCACAGGATACTGTATCTGTCGCCGTGCGGTTTAATGTACGCAAAGACATGATACAGTTGCGCTGGGCTGCGACAACAGCATCTTCATGGTATTACGCCAACAAAAACGGCATAATCGTAGAGCGTTACACTCTTGTGCGCAACGGACAGACACTTGCTGAGCCTGAAATGAAAACGCTTACACCCGAACCTTTAAAGCCGCGTCCGCTGGACGACTGGGAAAATATTGCAACAGCAAACGATTATGCCGCAATCATAGCGCAGGCTCTTTATGGCGAGACCTTTGAAGTTTCGGGCGGCACGAAGGGCGTAGCCGAAATGATAGCGCTTGCACAGGAACAGGAGCAGCGTTATGCGATGGCAATGTATGCCGCCGACCTGTCGTATCAGGCGGCGCTGTTTGCAGGCTGGGCGTTTGATGATAAAGAGGTAAAAGCGGGCGAGCGTTATCTTTACAGAATCGTTCCTGTGAGCAACGATGCCAACAAATATGTAGAAACAGGAAGCGCCTTTGTTGGCTTGGACGACTGGCGCGAACTTCCTCGACCTTTGGAGTTTGATGCAATATTCGGCAATGCGAGCGTGATGCTCACATGGAATTACGAACTGCTTGAGCATATTTACAGTTCGTATTATGTTGAGCGTTCGGAAAACGGCAGGGACTTTCGCCGCCTTACGTCTATGCCGCTCACAAATATTACAGGCAACAGCCGCATGTTTCGTGTTGATTCAATAGCAAACGGCAGGATATATTATTATCGCATATCAGGGATCACGCCATTTGGCGACACAAGTCCCTATTCGGATACTGTTAGTGGCGAAGGACGCTTGCATTTGATATATGTTCCTCACATCGTAAAAGCCATACCTGATGATAAAGGCGTGTTTGATGTGTCGTGGGATTTTGATGAGCGCGGCAACGAAGTTTTAAGTCATTTTGAGTTGCAGCGCAGTGATAGCGACATGGGCGAATTTGTAACAATCATTTCAGATATTTCGCCGAAAAAGCGAAGTGTGTTGTATAAAAATCCCAAGCCCGAAAATTATTTGCGCATGGCGGCGATACCCAAAGCGGGCGAGCCATCGTATTCGTTTCCGTTTCTGTTGCAGATTCCCGACAGCGTTCCGCCGGCTGCGCCGACAGGCTTGCAGGGTTACGTCGATACGGCTGGAGCGGTCGTTCTTCAATGGACAGCGAATACAGATGATGATATTCTCGGTTACCGCATATTTCGCGGGCAGACGGCAGGCGAGGAACTCGTTCCTCTCACCGACATCGCCGTTGTTGACACATTCTTTGTTGACACAGTCGATGTCCGCAATCTCAATCCCAAAGTGTATTATGCTGTATCGGCATTGGACAAACGCTATAATCAGTCGGCGCTCAGTAAGACGGCAGAACTGATCAAACCTGTTCTGATAAAACCGTCTCCACCGCTTATAACCAAGTTTGAGGCGACCGACGAAGGCGTAAATTTGGAATGGGTTACAGGTATGGATGAGTCGGTGATTTCATATATCGTATATCGTGGCGCAGGCAAGGCTGACTCTGCCATAGCCGAAATATCCGACCCGAAATATACCGATGCGTCTGCTGCTGGCGGTGAGGCGTATTACTATGCTGTGTCGGCAAAAAACACGGGCGATATTCAGTCTGACGCTTCGCCCGAAGTATATGTGAAAGCGAAGTTTGTTAAAAATAAGGATGAAAAGATAAAAAAGTTTACGGGGAAACGTGTAAATGACAGTATTGTATTACAGTGGGAACATACGATAAGTAAAGTAAGGTCGGTAAACGTTTATCGCAAAGTGAACGACAATCCGCTGACGAAATGGAAAGAACTTGACGTAAATGCAAGCCTGACGACAGACGAAAATATAAATGCAGGTTCGGTTTACGAATATCTTTTGGTGATAAAGGACATGAACGGAAAACCAGCAAGCGTGCAGATAAAGGTGAAATGATAATTGACAATTTAATGATTGAAAGATTTAAATATTTAATGATTGAAAAAGAACTATTGTTCGGAATAGCAGGACACTACGTCGAACAACAGGAAAAACAAACGAACAAATAAACAAATAATAAACGAACAAATAACTAAATAAAAATGAAAAAAATACTTTTGATAATGGCAATTTTGACCGGCATGACGTCGTGTTACAAAGAAGCGACATTGCTGGTGAAATCCGAATTTACGGCGACTGTTGAGAACGACAACTACACAGCGCCGGTAAATGTCGTTTTGGCAAATAACAGCACCGGCGCCGACTTTTACAAATGGACTTTCGATGGAGGAGTACCATCCGAATCATCCGAAAAGCAGCCGCCGACAGTCGTTTACAGCGAAGCGGGAACATATACAATCGTCCTCGAAGCGTGGAACAGTACCGAACGCGACATCAAAGAATTTACATTTTCTGTTGATTCCGCCGTAAATGTTTCGTTTGCCGTAGAAGTTTTAATCAATAACTTTGCTCCAGCCGATGTTAAAATCACAAACACGACAGTCGGCGCTTCGACTTTCCTGTGGACGTTTGAAAACGGCTCGCCTGCCGTATCCACAGAACGAAATCCCGCAAATGTGCATTTTGAAAATCAGGGCGAACACGTGATTTCATTGACCGTAAGCAACGGAGGCGAATCATTTTCGACATCCCGAACAGTAAATCTGGATGCGCCCATAAACGTTGATTTCGATATTGAGCCTTCGTTTGACGATTTCGATTACGAAGCACCGTTCACCGCAAATCTGATAAACAAAACCACAAGCGGACTTGAATATACATGGGCTTGCGCTGGGGCAGCCATTGCCGATGCAAACGCCGAAAATACGGACATTGACATTCAAAATGCAGGAACATATTTGATAGAATTAACCGCCTCTAACGGCAAGGAAACAAAGACCGCGAACAGAGAAATAGAAGTGAAACCGAATACAAATCTTTATACAGTGAAAGATGTGAAATTCGGAATAAAGTCGGCGGAGCAAACGTTAGGATGCTTTTATTCGCTTGCTTTGCGCCAAATCATTAGTTCCGACAAAGTGAACGAGGCAAACGGAAGCACAATAAGTCTTGTTTTCTTTGGGCTGGATGCAGGCTTCAATCACTGCTATTTTACATCGCCCGACAATGTAATGACTTCGGGTTTTGCTGAAATACCGAATGCAGTCAAAACGTTTTTCATAAACAAAATAGACGACACTTCGCTGACGTTCACAACAGCCGATTTTGACGCCATGACGGATGACAGTTTGCTCGAAATGCTGGATATAAGCGGCAACAGCACTACAAATTCATGGTTTACAAACGTTGAAATTCCGCGTATTGTTCTGTTTGAAACGGCTGTCGGCATCAAAGGCGCAGTAAAAATTAAGGGTTTTATATCCGAAGGCGGCAATTCGCATATTCTCACAGATATTAAGTTTCAAAAACAGTAAAATATTTTGATAAGATGAAGACGATAAAGATAATATTTGTAACGGTTTTATGTTTTTTTGGAAGAACTGCATTTGCTCAAACGGTGAATGTCGAAGATATTGGCGGCATCTTTAAAAACAAAGCTTTCACGTTCACGGGAGGCTTGTCTGCGGGTTCGATTTTTTACAGCGGCAATCAGCAGTCGGGCAGACAAAACTGGACGTATTATATAAACGGCAATCTGAACACCAGCATTTACGGACAAATCAACATTCCGATAAGCATAAATCTTACAAATCTCGGCAAAAACGTATCCTATCCATCCATGCCCAACCGTTTGAGCCTGCATCCTACATATAAATGGATAACAGGACATATCGGTGATGTGTCGATGTCGTTTTCTTCTTACACTCTCAACGGACATCAGTTTACAGGCGGAGGCTTGGATTTGAATCCGGGAAAATTCAAGATAAGCATCATGGGCGGACGTTTGCTGAAAGCGATTGACTATTCGGCAGAACGTCCTTCTCTAATGCCTAATTATAAACGTTTCGGATATGGAATAAAAACGCAGTATGATGTCGAAAAATATTCATTTGGATTGACATATTTCGGAGCAAAAGACACAAAAAATCAGCAAATGGAGAATGTTCTCGACAGTCTTGGAATAAAACCCATGCAAAATTCGGTGATTGGAATTGATTTTAGATTAAGTTTATTGAAAAACGTAACACTGATAACCGAATATGCAATGAGTTTTCTCACTCACGACATTCGAGCGCCAAAAGACTATGAAGCCTCATTTGTTGCTAATATTTTTGGAAATAAAACATCAACAGGAATATATAATGCCTTTAACTCAAAACTGAACTGGCAACTTGCCAAAAACACAATAGGCATTGGTTACGAGCGTATTGATCCCGACTATAAAACGCTCGGAGCCTATTATTTCAACAGCGATTACGAAAATATCATACTTAATTATGCCCGTCCATTTTTGAAAGGCGACAAGGCTAATATTGCTGTAAACTTCGGCGTTCAGCGCGATGATTTGAAAAATCAGAACGACAGAAAAAATACTCGATACGCAGGTTCGGTAAATCTAAATTACACACCGTCTGAAACGTTGCACATGTCGGCAAATTATTCGACTTTCCAAAGTTACCGCAATCTGAAATCGCAGTTCGACTATATCAACGAAATTTCGCCTTACGACAACATGGACACGCTCAATTACACGCAGTTATCGCAAACGCTGGATGGCTCGTTTACATATAATTTCAAGCAGACCGAAAATCACAATCAGCGGATGAACTTGACAGTAAGTTATCAGGAATCAGCTGACAGGCAGGGCGATGTTTCTTTACAGGGCAACGTTTCGCGATTTCTTAATTCATCGCTGATTTACAGTTTGTCATTACCGAAAAAGGGAATAAATCTTACGGCATCGGCAAATTATTCGTACACTTACGGCGGTTTGTCAGAGTCGCATACTTTCGGACCGATGCTCGGCATTACGTCAGTTTTTTTTGATAAAAAGTTAACGACAGGATTTTCAACTTCTTACAATCTCAACTTGAATGACGGGAAAACGCAGATAAAAGTGTTCAACCTAAGATGCAATGCCGCAATTGTAGTTCTTAAAAAACACAATATCAGCGCAAACCTTGTGTGGCAAAACAGAAATTTATTGACTGCAAACAAAAAGACAGATGCGATAACAACAACATTTGCATATTCCTTTTCATTTTGAGATAAATTTATGGTAAATTATAAGTATGATAATTGCGATTTTGCTTTCCAAACGTCCATGCGAGCGAAATTCTGTAGGTATTGTTCATAGCGGTTTTTTCGTTGCCAGTAATAAAGAGATACGAAGCGTCGAAATGCAAATTTTCGTACCTCGCTCCAACGCCGAAAGTTATATATGAATTGTCTGTTAAAAGTTTTGATTCTCTGTGATATCCAGCGCGAAACATAAGAGTATTTTTATACGAATATTCCGCTCCGACAATGTAAATCATTTGCGAAAAACCGCTGAAAACGCCTTTTGCCGCAGCGCTCAATACATCCGAATTTCTGTAAGTATAATCGTCAGGAACAAGAGATTTTTTCAGTTCGACAGTCGCCGAAACAGCATTTTCACTGTCGATATTGAAGGTTGCTCGAAAACCAAAGCCCAGACGCATGGGCAAAAAATAACTTGACGAATCCGAAAGTTCAAGTTTTGTCCCGAAATTGCAGACTGTTGCACCGAAAGCGATTTCCGAATTGTCGTTGCCTAATAAACTTACAGGTTTTTGATAATAAAATGCGACATCGGCAGCAATGTTTGACGTTTTTGAAACGGCATTACTGAAATTTTCGACAATAATCTTCGAAGAATTTATGTATCTGAATGTTATTCCTCCCGAAAAATATCTTCCAAGTCGTCGCGAATAGGCAATATCAACGGCAAATTCGTTTGGTTTTATCGACTGCAAATATTGCGCATCTTTTGTGTAAAGATCAATATTTCCGAGCGAAAAGAAACGCAAGGAAGCGCTTAAAGACTGATTATCTGCAAATCTGTAAAACCCCGACAAATATGTAATATCAATATCGCTTGCAGCATCCCGCAGCCAAGGCGTGTACGACAGTCCTGCGCCGCCTTTGTTTGCGGCAAAAACATATTTTGCAACATTCCAGTGTTGAGAATTTACATCGGCGGATGTTGCAATTCCGGCATCGCCCATTGCTGCCGAACGCGCATCGGGAGCAAATACAAGTACCTGTAACGCAGGCTCTAAGGTCTTCTGCGAAAAAACGCAAACAGGCAAAATTAGCAAAAAAGCAAATATTATATGTTTTATCCTAAAAATCATTAATCAAACGCATAAAAACGCCGAAAGGTAATAAATTTTTGTGGAAGTATCGTTAATATTGCTATTATTTAGTCAGTTATTAAAAATTTCCAGTTTAGGCATCCTTCTTTATCGTAAAAATGAGTATCGGCAACCCTAGCTGCCGATACTTCGCTTAAATATGGAAAATTTTTGCATACAAGAATCTTTCTTGTCTTTATCTCATTGACATGTAATTTATTTCTGTAAAAATTCTCTTGTTATTATCTCAAAAATATGAGGATATTTTTTAAATGCTTCATGCGGCGCAAACGGAATGTTGAGCAGCAATGAGTTTTTTATTTTTTGTGTCAGTTTCACAGCGCTTTCGAGAGGAAACATTTCGTCGTCGTTGCCTCTTACAATTAAAACAGGCGCTTCGATTTCCGAAATACTTGCATAAGGATAGCCTGCTTCGCTTTTGTCGCACCACATTTCCATCACGCATTTTGCAAATTTGATAAAGTCGGGTTGTGGATTCTTTTTTTGATAAAACTCAAAATCTTGAGCAAATATTTCTTTTAATGTTTCGGGAGTTACAGTTGCCATTAAATTTTCCATTAATATTACATCATCCAAACTCCACGTTGCACCTATTGTAATTAACCTGTTTACCAAAGTTTTATTTGCAGCCGCCAATCGGTAACCGACAATTCCTCCATCGCTGAAACCTATAATTGAAACTTCGTTTATTTGCAAATGTTTTAAAACACTTTCGACATCCGCCTGTAATCTTTCATAATTCAATTTATCTGTTCCCAGCGTTGACTTTCCGTGTCCGCGGCTGTCGATACCGATTATATGAAAATCATTTGTAAACAGAGGAATAACTGTATTAAAACTTTCGATATTGCCAAATCCTCCGTGCAAAAAAAGCAAAACGGGTTTTCCCTTGTTTTTTATTTCTTCGTAATAGATATTAGCGCCATCAACTTCAAGATATTTTCCCGTAAGATGATCAAACTTTTTTGTCTCGATATTATTGATTTTTGCAATCAAATTGTTTACAGTCTGAGCATTTGCGGTAATAATGTTCAACGCAAAAACAAATCCCAAAAACACAATTATCTTTTTCATATTTTTGATTTTTTCAATTTAATTGCCAATAATAGATGAAAATTTGTTTTATTTAAGAAACTTAAATTTTTTTCCAAGATAAACAGCCTGTTTGCCAAGTTGTTCTTCGATACGTAAAAGTTGGTTGTATTTGGCAATTCTGTCGGAACGTGATGCCGAACCTGTTTTTATCAATCCAGTATTAAGAGCAACAGCCAAGTCTGCAATTGTTGTGTCTTCAGTTTCACCCGAACGATGACTCATAATTGCCGTATATGAATTGTTATATGCCAAATTTACTGCTTCTATGGTTTCGGTAAGCGAGCCTATTTGATTTACTTTCACCAATATCGAGTTTGCAACTTCTTTGTCGATACCTGCCTGCAACCGTAAAGTGTTGGTAACAAATAAATCGTCTCCCACAAGTTGACAGCAGTTGCCTATTTCGTCGGTTAGGGCTTTCCAACCATCCCAGTCGTCTTCTGCCATTCCGTCTTCGATTGAAATTATTGGATATTTTTTTACCCATGTTTTCCAATAATCAACCATTTGTGCTGCCGTAAGTTTTTCGCCGCTTGACTTGTGAAGATGATAAACTTTTTCGTCGGGCAAATAATATTCGGACGACGCAGGATCAAGTGCAATAAAAACATCTTCGCCGGGTTTATATCCCGCTTTTTCGATTGCAAGTAAAATTACTTCTATTGCTTCTTCGTTCGATTTAAGATTTGGAGCAAAACCGCCTTCGTCTCCAACATTTGTTGAATAATTTTTCTTTTTCAAAACATCTTTCAGATTATGAAAAACTTCTGCGCCCATTCGCAATGCATCGCTGAAACGTTCAGCATTTACGGGCATAATCATAAATTCCTGAAAATCAATTGAATTATCGGCATGAGAACCTCCGTTTAAAATATTCATCATGGGAATTGGCAATACATGAGCATTCACTCCGCCCACATAGCGGTAAAGCGGCTGATAAAGCGTTTTTGACGCAGCATGAGCGCAAGCCAGCGATACTCCGAGAATTGCATTTGCTCCAAGCCGTGATTTGTTTTCTGTTCCATCGAGCGAAATAAGTTTTTCGTCAATCAAACGTTGTTCAAAAATACTCATGCCTGCAAGTTCGTTGTTGATTAGCGTATTAATATTTTCAACTGCTTTGAGTACGCCTTTGCCGTTGAATTTACTTTTGTCGCCATCTCGCAACTCAACTGCTTCGTGTATTCCTGTTGATGCTCCCGAAGGAACTGCTGCACGACCGATAATACCATCATCGGTAATAACTTCGGCTTCTACCGTTGGATTTCCGCGCGAATCTAATATTTGACGCGCATGAATTGAAATAATTTGTTCCATAATTTTATTCTTTATGATTATTATAATTTTTTGAGATGCAAATTTACATGAAATATTTTGAATTAACTTCATTTATGCAAAATAATCACGTAAATTTAATACTGTTAAACAAAAATATCTTTGCCATTTCTGCACATCCGCCATGAAGCATTGGTTTTAATCTTTGAATATGTATTACGAAAGATGCATGGAAGAGCAGGCAGATTCAGAATATCGTTTGGAATGACGCAATGCTTTCTATTAAAATACATTAAACAAAAAAGGAGTAATTTCTATGATAAAACTACTCCTTTGAAAAAAAATATTTAAACACTTTTATCTTCTGTTGTTGCGGCGATTATTGTTACGCCTGTCATTATTACGGTTGTTGTTTCGCGGACGTTCCTGCCGTTCGGGTTCTTGCCAGTTTGCAGGTTTTTCGAGTAATGCACGTCGCGAAAGTCTCATTTTTCCTGTTCTGTCGTCAATTTCCAAAAGTTTCACTTCTATTGTATCGCCTTCTTTTATACCTGTTTCTTCCATATTGCCGAATCGTTTGTAATCAATTTCGGATATATGCAAAAGTCCGTCTTTGTTGGGAAGAATTTCAACAAATGCGCCAAATTCCAAAATGCTTTTTACTGTTCCCTTATAAATTTCTCCAATTTCGGGAACGGTAACTATATCTTTTATTTTTTTGATAGCCAATTCCATTCCTTCTTTGTCGTTGCAGAAAATATCAACCAGTCCTTTGTCGCCTTCTTCGGTAATGGTAATTGTCGAATTTGTGAGTTTCTGAATTTCCTGAATAACTTTTCCGCCCGGACCAATGACAGCGCCGATAAAATCTTTGTCGATAACAAGTTGTTCGATACGCGGAACATGTGGTTTATAATCGGCTCGCGGTTCGCTCATGGTTTCCAGTATTTTTCCTAAAATATGCAAACGTCCCTGTCGAGCCTGTTCGAGCGCCTGTGCAAGCACTTCGTACGGAAGTCCATCAACTTTTATATCCATTTGTGTTGCCGTGATTCCGTCTTTCGTTCCTGTAACTTTGAAATCCATGTCGCCGAGATGATCTTCATCGCCGAGTATGTCGGAAAGAACTGCAAATTTCTTATTCTTTGTATCTGTAATCAATCCCATAGCGATGCCCGAAACAGGTTTTGCAATTTTCACGCCCGCATCCATTAATGCAAGTGTTCCTGCACAAACTGTTGCCATTGACGATGAGCCGTTGGATTCTAAAATATCTGAAACAACGCGAATTGCATAAGGATTGTTTTGTCCTATCGGAACTAACGATTTAAGAGCGCGAAATGCGAGATTTCCGTGTCCTATTTCGCGTCTTGAAGTTCCGCGCGAGGCTTTTGCTTCGCCCGTAGAAAATGGCGGAAAATTATAATGTAACACAAATTGTTGTGATCCCTGTATCAAAACTTCGTCAAGTTCTTTTTCGTCTAATTTTGTTCCGAGTGTAACTGTTGTTAACGATTGTGTTTCGCCGCGCGTAAAAATTGCCGAGCCGTGAGCAGATGGAAGATAATCAACTTCGCACCATATAGGACGAATTTCTGTTGTTTTACGACCATCGAGCCGAATACCTTCGTCGAGAATCATGTTGCGCATCGCTTCTTTTTCAACATCGTGATAGTAACGTTCTATCATCGATTTTTTCTCATCTATTTCTTCTTCGGGAATTGTTGCGATAAATTCATCTTTCAGAGCGACAAATGCTTCGGTGCGTTCGTGTTTGCCTGTTCCGCTTTTTGCAATTGCATAGCATTTTTCGTAACAGAAATCGTGAACGGCAGCTTTCAATTCGTCATCATTTGTTTCGTGGCAATATTCGCGTTTAATAGTTTTACCGACTTCTTCGGTAAATTCCATTTGAATCTTGCAGTGTTTTTTAATTTCCTGATGCGCTATTTTTATGGCTTCGAGCATATCGGCTTCCGACACTTCTTTCATTCCGCCTTCGACCATCAATATATTATCGAAAGTTGCAGCGACCATAATATCGATGTCGGCATTTGCGTTTTGCTCAAAAGTTGGATTAATAATCCAGTTTCCATCTGTACGTGCAATTCTAACTTCTGAAATAGGTCCGCCAAATGGAATATCGGAAACAGCCAAAGCAGCCGAAGCTGCAAGTCCGGCAAGAGCATCTGGCATGTCAGTTCCATCTGCCGAAATAAGATTAATAGTTACATAAACTTCAGCATGAAAATTGTCAGGAAATAAAGGTCGTAAAGCCCTGTCAACCAAGCGCGATACGAGTATTTCACAATCGGAAGGGCGTCCTTCGCGTTTGAGAAATCCGCCGGGAAAACGTCCTGCCGATGCAAATTTTTCTTTATATTCAACCTGTAAAGGCATAAAGTCCACATTTTCTTTAGCTTCTTTAGCGCATGTAACAGCTGCCAAAAGCATGGTCTTTCCCATTTTTACAACCACAGAACCATCAGCCTGTTTTGCTAATTTCCCGGTTTCTATTTCAATTACGCGATTGTCATCAAGCGTAATAGTTTTTTTTATTATATTCATTAAATTTTTATTTTACAGCCTGTTTCATTTGGCTTATTATTTTGTATCAATGTAAATTACTTAATTGTTTTTGATGGTTTTAGATTCAACAATTTTACTAATTGAAAATTGTAAAGAGAGGCAACGGTTGCCTCTCTTCTTTTTACTTTCTAAGGTTGAGCGCCTTAATAACATTTCTATATCTTGCAATATCAACCGATTTCAAATAATTTAACATTTTACGTCTTTTACCAACCAAGCGGAGAAGTGAACGTTCTGTGTTGTGATCTTTTTTGTTCTGCTTCAAATGCTCGGTTAGATGGTTGATACGGTAAGAAAATAGGGCTACCTGGCTCTCTGCCGAACCTGTGTCCGTATTAGACTGTCCGTACTTTTCAAAAATTTCTTGCTTTTGTTCTGCGTTTAAATAGTTCATAAAAACGATTTTATTAATAATTTATTTTTCTTAAAATGAGCGGCAAAGATAATAAAAAAATAAATATTATACGAATAAAAACGAAAATTAATTTGATATTGATTTTTGAATTATATGTTAATAACAAATATATCAAATATTTACACATTACGTTTTTGAAGTTAATACACACGTAAATTTAACTAAAAATGATTATGACAAAAGTAGATTATATTTTAAATTTGTTCGTAAGTAATTGGTAAATTTCAATAAAACTGTATCGAAGTATTTCTTTTCTGTCTTTGCAAGCGAAGTAAGGCAACCGGTGCGCAGCGGAACTTTTGATACAATATTTTATTAATAAATTATTAAAAATCAATATTTATACTTTTTTCAACAATTCCGAAAAAAAATATAATTTTGCAGAAATTTATTAAGATCATGGCGGCATCAAATAATAGAATTTACAAAGAAATTCGTTCGTATATCGGAATTACGATAGGTTTGTTTTTATACGTACTGGCTTGGGTTGCTTTTCTTATTCCCAACGAAATTGTCGGCGGCGGCGCTACAGGCGTAGCAACGGTCGTATATTATCTTTCGGGAGAATTTGTTCCTGTGAGTTATTCTTTTTTCATTCTAAACGCTATTTTGCTGATAATAGGGTTCAAAATACTTGGAAACGGTTTTGGAGTAAAAACCATTTACGGAATTGCATTTACATTTATCATGCTTGCCGTTTTGCCTGAACCTGAATTTATTACCAAATCTTTCAAAGAAAGCGACAAACTTATTTGTGCCATTCTTGGCGGAATAGTTAGCGGTTTTGGCATTGCTATTACTTTTCAAAACGGAGGAAGCGCCGGCGGAACCGATATTGTTGCAATGATAGTAAATAAATATCGAAATATCTCGCCGGGCAAAGTTTTTCTGTATGCCGATTTGATAATTATAGGTTCGTCATTTTTTATCAATTACGATTTCAGAACAATAGTTTACGGTTATGTAACAATGGCTGTATTTTCGTATTCGGTCGATTTGTTGCTTTCCGGTTCAAAACAGTCGGTACAAATATTTATAATTTCATCAAAATACGAAGAAATTGCCGACAGAATAAATAACGAAGCATATCGCGGAGTTACGGCGTTGCGTTCGATGGGCTGGTACTCAAAAAAGGAAGGCAATGTGCTTGTTGTCATTGTGCGAAAAAAAGATATTAAACAAATTCATCAAATCATAAACAGCATCGACAAAGATGCATTCATCTCGGAATCGAGCGTGATGGGCGTGTACGGACGCGGTTTTGATGCTATTAAAACAAAATAATTAATTATGAAAATACATGTTAACAATGTTGATTTGTTTTACACGAAAACAGGCAGCGGACAGCCATTCATTTTAACTCACGGCAACGGCGAAAACCATGAAATATTTGACAGAATTATTGACGTGCTGAGCGCAAAATTTTGCGTATATGCAATTGATACTCGAGGACACGGAAACAGCAGCAAAATAAATACATACAATTATCAGGATATTGCCTCCGATTTTGTTGAATTTATAAAAAAACTCGAACTGATACAACCTGTTTTCTACGGTTTCAGCGATGGAGGAATTGCAGGAATAATCATTGCCTCGAAGCATCCGTATTTGTTAGACAAATTGATTATAAGCGGAGCGAACACAACGCCGAAAGGATTGAAAAACAAATGGATGTTTTTATTCAGGATAATATATTTTTTTACTCGCAGCAAAAAAATAAAAATGATGACCACACAGCCGAATATAAGCGATTGCGAATTACAAAAAATCAAAACGCCGACACTTGTTTTGGCGGGGCAAAAAGATATGATAAAAAAAATACATACGCTAAATATTGCAGCACAAATTCAAAACAGCAAACTGAAAATTATCAAAGGCGAAAATCACGGAAGTTATGTCGTACACAGCGACAAACTTTTTGAGCTTATCAAAGATTTTGTTGATTATGATTGATGATTTGCTGTTTTACTGTTTAATATTCAGCAATTTAGATATTTGCTATTTGGTAATTTAACACTAAAAATCCGTGCGATATTCAGCATTGCCAAGCAAAGATTTTAATCAATGAACTTATTATGTTCATCAAAAATCAGATTATTTAATTTTTGATTACTTTTGTGCGATTATTATGAGCGAAAAACGTAAAATAGCATTCTGTACGCTTGGTTGCAAGCTTAATTTTTCGGAAACATCAACGCTTGCACGCAAGTTTCTCGAAAATGATTTTGTGCGCGTGCCTTCTACACAAATTGCTGACGTGTATGTTGTAAATACTTGTTCGGTAACCGAAAATGCCGATAAAAAATGCCGACAGTTATTGCGTAAGATCACAAAACAGGCGCCTAATGCAATTATCGTTGCAACAGGATGTTATGCTCAATTGAAACCTCAAGAGCTGGCAGCAATCGAAGGCGTTGATATTGTTGCAGGAGCCGACCAAAAAGGAAATATTTTTGAATATGTGAATACAATAAATGAAAAGCGCAAAGCAAAAATTTTTTCCTGCGAAATAAACGAAACAAAAAGTTTTTTCAAGGCATTTTCGCTTGGCGACCGTACTCGCTCATTTCTTAAAGTACAGGATGGTTGCGATTATAATTGTTCTTACTGTACAATTCCAATGGCACGCGGAAAAAGTCGAAATATTTCTATCGCCGAGATTTGCAACGAAGCGCAAATTATTGCAAATTCGGGAGTTAAAGAAATCATTATCACAGGCGTAAATACGGGAGATTTTGGCAAAACGACAGGCGAACCTTTTTTGGATTTACTGAAAAATTTGGAAAGCATAGAAGGAATTGAACGTTACAGAATATCGTCGATAGAACCAAACTTATTGACAGATAAAATCATTAATTTTGTTAGAGTTTCGACAAAATTTTTACCTCACTTTCATATACCTTTACAATCGGGATGCGATAAAATTCTTGCCTTAATGCGCCGTCGATACAATACAAAATTTTTTGCGCAGCGTATAAATAACATTTTCAAACTTATTCCAGACGCTTTTATCGGAATTGACGTAATTGTCGGATTTCCAACCGAAACCGACGAGGATTTTAATGTAACATATAAATTTTTACAGGAAATAAATCCTGCTTTTCTGCATATTTTTCCATATTCCGACAGAACAAATACAGTAACTTCGACTATGGAAGGAAAAGTAGCAAACAATATAAAAGCCGAACGCGCGAACAGATTGAAAATATTGTGCGAAGCGCTTCATTATGAATTTTATAAACGCAATACAGGTAAAAAAGTAAAAGTTTTGTTCGAAAGCGCTCGGCATGGCGAAATGATGTTCGGATTTTCGGAAAATTACATCAAAGTTGAAACGCCTTATCAAAAAGAACTGACAGGAAAAATTACAACTGTTGAAATTACAGGAATTGCCGAAAGTGGTAATGCAACAGGAAAAATTTGTTATACTTTGCGCGAGTAAAAAAGTGAGATTAAAATGAAAAAAAACTAAAATTTTCGGATTAAATCATTGAATTTCACACAGACTGCAGAATACAACTAACTTTTATGAATTAAAAACTGTTTTTTGTCATGCAGTAAGATTCAATACTTTTAATTTTTCAACGCATTTTGCAACTGTTTCTGCCTTTGTACCTTTGCCGCGTATGGCTTGCGCCGAAGTATGAAATTCATTTGCTCCTGTTTCAATTGCAATTTTTTCAATATTATTTGGGGTAATACCGCTGCCGGGCATAATGATAATACGATTTGCCGACTGTTTAACAAGTTGCCGCAACAGTTGGATACCATCTTCGGCTACAGCGCATTGTCCCGAAGTCAGCAGACGTGAAAAACCCAAGTTAATAATTTTTTCCAAAGACTGTTCGGGATGCTTACATTCGTCGAATGCACGATGAAAAGTTACGGGCAAAGGATTTGCTTCGTCAATCAATAACCTGCAAACATTAATGTCCACTTCGTAATCGGCAGTTAAACAGCCGAATACAAGTCCGTTTGTGCCGCAATGTTTTGCCATGCGAATATCGTCAAGCATAATCCGTACTTCATGTTTGTCATAAACAAAATTACCGCCTCGCGGACGAATCATAACATGCATGGCTATGTCGATATGCTTGCGAACGGCTATCATTGTTCCGCAACTCGGCGTTGTTCCGCCTTCGGGCATGTTCGAACAAAGTTCAATTCTGTCTGCACCGCCGCGCTGCGCTTCGATGCAATCATTTATGGTATATGTGCAAATTTCTAACAGTGGAGTCATAATAATAACATTAATATGCAAAGTTAGACATAATCGTTGAATTTTCAAATACTAATTTATTTGTAAACATGAACTTTGAATATAATGTTTGATTTTTCAAAAGGCACTTGTAGGATTTCCCTCATGGTTAATGAATTATGATTAGTGATGAGATACGAAATACTGATTGCAGAATACAGTTAAAAACTGTTTTTTGTCGTGTTGCAGAATATTGATATTAACTTTTCAATATCATTAATTTTTATATTCTTTTCGACAGTTTTTCCTGTTCCATTTAACAGCACTAAATTTATTGCATCATTATTTTTTTTCTTGTCGGCAACAATAGTGTTAAATAACAGTTTTTCATCAATATTTGTGCAGCGAGGCAAATCGAATTGAGCAAGCAGGCGTTCTATTCGCTCTACAATATTATTTGCAATAAAACCAAAATGTTCTGAAACTTTTGCAGCAAACATCATTCCAATACTTACGGCAAATCCGTGAGAAATATCGTCATTCGGTTCAATTGCATGAGCAAGCGTGTGTCCGAAATTCAAAATCCGCCGTTTGCCTTTTTCAAATTCATCGCATCCGACAATATCTGCTTTATGCTGTATTGATTTTGTGATTAATTTCTGCAAAATTGTTTTATCACGGTTTAAAATGGTCGCTGTGTTATCTTCGATAAAATCAAACATTTCGGCATCTTTTATCAGAGCGATTTTAATAATCTCGCTCAATCCGCCGCGAAATTCCTTTTGAGGAAGAGTGTCAAGCATGTTTATATCGCAAATCACAAATTCGGGTTGATTGAAAGTTCCTATCATATTTTTCAAACCATAAAAGTTTACTCCGTTTTTTCCGCCAACCGAAGCATCTGCTTGCGACAGCAACGATGTTGAAACAAATCCGAATCGCAATCCGCGCATATAAATCGATGCTGCAAATCCTGCAATATCGCAAGTTATTCCTCCGCCAACGCCTGCAATAAACGTTGATCTGTCGGCTTGCAGTTCAGTCAGTTGTAAGATTATATGTTCGACTGTTTCAAGCGTTTTGTTTTTTTCGTCTGCATGTATTTTGATGCATTTAAAATTTTCGGCAAACAGTGGATACAAATCAAAAATATTTTCGTCGATTATAACGATGACATTTTGAACAGGCAAATAGTTACGAATGTTTCTAAAATCTTCGCCTATAAGTATTTCAGACTGTTTGCCTTCTGTTGTTTTTATTTCTATAATTTGCATGTTTTATCCTTCAATTATTTGCAAAGTTATGTATTTTTTGTTGTAAAATGAAAAATTAGAAAGCAAGCAGCAACTGCTTTATGTCGAATACATTCTCACAATTTTTTATTTTCAAAATCTTCAATGCTTTTTTTCCATTCGGCGGGAACAGGAAAGGATTTATTGCTTTGTATATCAAGTGTTGAGAATATGCAATGCGATTTTACTTTTATATTTCCTTTGTCGTCTATTATCTGTTGATTCATGCTTATGCTGCGGTTGCCTGTTTTCACAACTTCGGTTGTAACAAATATTGTGTCGTCAATTAATGTTGGCAGCAGAAAATCGTTTTCGATATGAACAATGACAATAGTTTTTTCGTTCCATTTTATAAATTTTTCTATTGTATTTTTCAAATAATCCAACCTTGCAACATCCAGATATTGAGAATATATTGAATTGTTTACATGTCCAAGTCTGTCGATGTCGCTGAAACGAATCTGTATTTGAATTTTATGCATTTTTATTTGTTATTTAATTATTTTCTAATCACTTCGACCTCATTTTTCAAACCTAATTTTATTATAGCCGATGGTTTTCGTGTTGAATTTCCCTCAAAAATTTTATTCACTGTAAAATCAACATTATTACGTATTTCCGATGATATTTCTTCAAATCTTTGCGGTGGCTTATCTCCCGAAATATTGGCAGATGTTGACACTATCGGACGGTTTAATGCAAATATCAGTTGTTTGCAAAATTCGTGATTTACTGCGCGAATACCTATTGTTCCATCGTCTGAAATCAGGTTCGGTGCAAGATTTACGGCGTTTGGATAAATTATTGTGAGAGGCGTATCGCTCAGTTCAATCAAGTCGGAAGCGATGTTTGGAATTTGCTTTACATATCGCGAAATTCTGTTGGCAGAATCAACAAGCACAAGCATTGATTTGCTGTCGCTGCGCTGTTTCAGGTTGTAAATTTTTTCGACTGCTTTTGCGTTTGTTGCATCGCAGCCTATTCCCCAAACGGTATCTGTCGGATAAAGTATTATCCCGCCGTTTTTCAGAACTTCAACGGCTTTTTTTATTTCATTTTTCATCGTTTATTTTGAATTTTACTATTACAGGATAATGGTCGGAATATTTTATTTTTCGCGCTACCGTATATTCCTGCGCCGAAATATTTTTGTCGATAAATATGTAATCGATGCGCAAAAACGAAAATAATTTTTTGTATGTATTTGATATTCCGCTGCCTGCTTCGATAAATGCATCGTTCATTTTTCCTTTTATTTTTTGATATGAATATGACATTGGCGTGTCGTTGAAATCGCCGCAAATTATTGTAGGATAAGTTGATCTTGAAATTTCCGCAGCAATAAGTTCAACCTGTTTTGACCGTTTGATAAAAGCGTTGCGCAGATTTCGGACTACATTTTTCAGTTCATTTTTATAATTTGCATTTTGGGATGTTAACCGTTTTTGCGTTCCGTCTGGATTGAAATTTGTAGATTGCAGATGACACGAGTATGTACGTACAATTTTTCCGTTGATGTTTATATCGGCAAAAACAAGATAAGTTCCTGCAAGATTCAGACTTTGTGTGTTTTCAAAAGGATATTTGCTGAAAATTTTTTGCCCTCCGTAATTTCCATACATATATTTATATTGTTGATATAATTTTTGAAATTTCTTGTATTTTATTAATTCCGTGTTGCTTGCAGCATATTCCTGCATACATATAATATCGGCATTTTCGGCAAGTAAAAAATCGGCAATTTCGTTGTATGTTGCTTTGTAACTGTCGATATTTTTAAAATCATGTACGTTGTAACTTATTATTTTTACAGTATTTTCGTCATCGGCTTTGCTTCCCGAAAATTGAAAAAACCGTCCTGCAAAAAAAACAGATATTGCAAGCGCAGCAAGATTAACGTATGCAATTTTACTTTTGACTGCGAATAATATTATGACAATCAAAACATTAATTATGAAAATGATTGGAAAAAACAAACCTAACAGTTGAAAAATCCAATATCGCACCGGACTTGTATAACATGCCAATATTGACAGCAACAGCATTGCTGCAATTAAGATTGCAATTATTTTAAGCAGAAGTAAAAATATTTTTGCAATATTCTTCATTCGGATATTTTATTGATTCAGAAACTTTAAATTCAAATAAATTATAAACAAATACTGTTAATCGGTTTATTGACTGGAATTTATCTTGTTCTGCTGAGATTATTAAACTTTATAAATGACAAAGTAAATAGCGATAAACAAAACAAATTATCAGGCAAACACAACTGAAAACACTGCAAATATATACGAAATTTTCGGATTACGCACAGGCAATCTGTAAAATTACACGCTGACAACTAATAAGAGAAAAGACACCATCCAAATCTTTTGCGATACGCTCCAAGTCTTTTGCGATACGCTCCAAGTCTTTTGCGATACGCTCCAAGTCTTTTGCGATACGCTCCAAATCTTTTGCGATACACTCCAAGTCTTTTGCGATACGCTCCAAGTCTTTTGCGATACGCTCCAAGTCTTTTGCGGTACACTCCAAATCTTTTGCGATACGCTCCAAGTCTTCTGCGATACACTCCAAGTCTTTTGCGATACACTCCAAGTCTTTTGCGATACGCTCCAAATCTTTTGCGGTACACGCTAAATCTTTTGCGGTACACTCCAAATCTTTTGCGATATACGCTACGAAGTATAAAAACAAATGGCGAAAAACTTTCGCTCTTTGTTTTTGTTTGCTACGCCGAACAAAGCAAATAATCGTCAATGCTTATTCATTCCCACTCAATAGTTGCGGGCGGCTTTGAACTAATGTCGTACACAACTCTGTTTACTCCTTTCACTTTATTTATGATTTCGTTCGATACTTTTGCCAAAAATTCGTAAGGCAGTTTTGCCCAGTCAGCCGTCATTGCATCTGTTGATGTAACTGCACGCAAAGCAACCGTATTTTCGTAAGTGCGCTCGTCGCCCATTACGCCTACAGAACGCACAGGCAACAAAATTGTACACGCCTGCCAAACTGCACTGTACAAATCGTATTGGCGCAAAAGATTTATGTAAATGTCATCGGCATCCTGCAATATACGGACTTTTTCGGGCGTAATGTCTCCGATAATACGAATCCCCAATCCGGGTCCGGGAAAAGGATGTCTGTTTATAAGGTTTTCTGACATTCCGAGTTCTTTTCCTGTGCGGCGAACTTCGTCTTTAAACAACAATTTAAGCGGTTCTACAAGTTTCAGTTTCATATATTCGGGCAATCCGCCTACGTTGTGATGCGATTTGATTGTTGTTCCTGTAATCGAAAGCGATTCAATGATGTCAGGATAAATTGTTCCCTGTCCAAGCCATTTTACGTTTTCTAATTTTGCCGCTTCTTCGTCAAAAATATCAATAAAAATTTTTCCTATTATCTTGCGTTTCTGTTCAGGATTGACAATGCCCGCAAGCGCCGTATAAAATTTATCTTTTGCATCAACGCCGATTACATTCAAACCAAGATGTTTGTAATCGTCAAGTACATTTTTAAATTCGTTTTTGCGCAACAAGCCGTTATCTACAAAAATGCATATAAGATTTTCGCCTATTGCTTTGTTCAGCAAAACAGCGGTTACGGAACTGTCAACCCCGCCCGACAGTCCAAGTACAACTTTGTCGTTTCCAAGTTTTTGTTTAAGTTCGGCAACTGTTGTTTCGATAAACGATGCCGGTGTCCAATTTCGTTTACAGTTACAAATATCAACAAAATTTTCAAGGACTTTCATTCCATCTTCGCTATGAAAAACTTCGGGATGAAACTGTACTCCCCAGGTTTTTTCATTTTTAATTTGAAATGCGGCAATGGCAACTTTGTCGGTGCTTGCAACGATTTCAAAATTATCGGGAATTTTTGTAATTGTATCTCCGTGCGACATCCACACTTGCGAATTTATGCGTACATTCTTTAACAAAGCATTTGAATCATCAAAAACCGACAAATTCGCCCGTCCGTATTCACGACTTCCTGCGGCTTCAACCTTTCCTCCCAAAGCGTGTGAAATAAGTTGCGCTCCATAACAAATTCCCAGCAGCGGAAATCGTTTGCGAATGTTTGAAATATCCAGTTTGAAAGCATCTGCATCGTAAACCGAATAAGGACTTCCCGAAAAAATAACTCCGCGTATGTCATCATAATGTTCTGGAAATTTATTGTATGGAAATATTTCGCAATAAACATTCAGTTCGCGCAATCGGCGTGCTATAAGTTGAGTGGTTTGAGAGCCAAAGTTAAGAATAATGATACGTTCCGACATTTTCAAAATTTTAAAATATTGACAAAGGTAGTAAAATTTATAAGAATGTCATTGCAGACGTCAGCGAAGCAATCTGTAATTGACTGTTTAATGATTTACGAGTTAATAATCAGATATTGAATAATCTGTATTCGATACGGACAAAATTACGCAATATCGACCGCTGTGTACAAAATTCATAATTTTTATTTACAAACTTTTTCTTATCTTTGTGCGATTTTTAATAAAACATCAAAGAATATGAGCAATATTGAATTAAGCGAACAGGAAGTATTACGCCGTAATGCGCTCAAAGAGTTGGAAGCGCTTGGGATAAATCCTTATCCTGCCGCTTTGTATCCTGTCAATACTGATACCGAACAGATACGCAACGAATTTTCGCCCGAAAAAGGTAATTTTCAGGATGTTTGCATTGCCGGACGCATAATGTCGAGGCGAATTATGGGCAGCGCTTCGTTTTTTGAAATTCAGGATGAAAAAGGAAAAATTCAAATATACATAAAACGCGATGATATTTGTCCTGAAGACGACAAAACAATGTATAATACAATCTTCAAGCGACTTATGGACATTGGCGATATTGTCGGCATAAAAGGATTTGCTTTTTTTACGCAAACAGGCGAACTGTCGATTCATACGCGCGAAATAACAATGCTCAGCAAGTCGCTTAAAGTATTGCCAATAGTGAAAGAAAAAGATGGACAGTTTTTTGACGCATTCACCGATCCCGAACAGCGTTATCGTCAACGATATGTTGATTTGATTGTAAATCCGCAGGTGCGCGATACATTTACTAAACGAACGAAAATAATAAACACTCTGCGCGAAATGTTTAACGCACGCGGGTATCTCGAAGTAGAAACTCCTATTTTACAGGCAATTCCGGGCGGAGCAACAGCGCGTCCCTTTGTTACGCATCACAATGCTTTGGACATTCCACTGTATTTGCGAATTGCAAACGAACTGTATCTGAAACGCCTGATAGTCGGCGGTTTTAACGGAGTTTACGAATTTTCAAAAGATTTTCGTAACGAAGGCATGGATCGCAGTCATAATCCCGAATTTACAGTGATGGAAATCTATGTCGCATACAAAGATTATTTTTGGATGATGGATTTCACGGAAGAAATGATAGAACGCGTGGCACTTGCGTTGCACGGCACGACAAAAGTTCAGGTCGGCGAAAATGTTATAGATTTCAAACGTCCGTTTCTGCGTATAACAATGCTTGATGCAATAAAAGAACATACAGGATTTGATATTTCGGATATGAATGAAAATCAACTGCGCGAAGTATGCACAAAATTAAACATTGAAGTTGACGAAACAATGGGAAAAGGAAAATTGATTGACGAAATTTTCGGCGAAAAATGCGAATCATCCTACATTCAACCGACATTCATAATGGATTATCCTGTTGAAATGTCGCCGCTTACGAAAATACACCGTTCAAACAAAAATCTTACCGAGCGCTTCGAACTTATGGTAAACGGAAAAGAATTGTGTAACGCATACTCCGAACTGAACGATCCTATAGATCAACTGAAACGTTTTCAGGACCAACTTGCACTTTCGGAAAAAGGCGATGACGAAGCAATGTTTATCGACAGTGATTTTGTTCGTGCGCTTGAATACGGAATGCCGCCTACATCGGGCATGGGAATTGGCATCGACAGACTAACAATGTTAATGACAAATTCGGCATCGATACAGGATGTGCTGCTTTTTCCGCAAATGCGTCCCGAAAAAAAAGTTGTGAAAGACGCTCCCGAAGCATACATTCAAAAAGGAATACCGACAGAATGGGTTGAAGTTCTTCAAAAAATGGGATATGTTACGGTAGAATCTGTTAAGAAATTATTGCCGTCTAAACTTTTTAACGATGTTTGCGGAATGAACAAAAAACATAAACTCGGACTTAAAAATCCAAGCCTTGAAGATATAAAAAATTGGATTCAATAATTGTTTTCAATGATTGAGTTTTTTATGTTAATATTTTCCAAATGATGCGAGATGCTGAATTTCTCCTCATTTGATTTTTTTAATGCGTTTTGAAAATAAACTGTGCAATAACAAAACCTGTCCATACAGCTGCAATACAGGTAAAAACACTCAATAAAATATACACAAATGCAGTTGTTGAATTTTCGGATTGAAACAAATTCATATTTTCTGTTGCAAATGCCGAAAATGTAGTATAACCGCCGCAAAAACCAGTTACAAAAAGTAATTTCAAATTATGATTACTTAATATTATACCTAAATTGGTTTTTGTATGACACAGCAGCTATTAAAAGTCTGTCAAACAATTGTTCACCAAAATACCTGCGGTTGAACTTATAACAAAATTCGTGGAG
>JAISYZ010000158.1 GCA_031269545.1 Prevotellaceae bacterium | reverse complement strand
ATCCACTCCTGCAATTGAGAGAGTTCTTTTTTTCTTCCGATAAATTTTTTATCAACACCATCTTCGGAAGAGGGGGTATGGTGAAACTCAAAGTTCGGTACGGGAATGTGCAGATTTTCGATTTTGGTGTAGTGGTATTTTTCCTTTTCCATATTTCCTTACTTTAACAATTTCTCAATCAAAAGCGCCACTTGCCGCTCATACTCTGAAAATACCTTATCTGCAAAAAAGATATTTTTCACTTCGGCGAGCATATCAGCGAGGGCGTTTTCGCTTTGCAAATAGTTGTTTTTGTATGCGATAATATTTTGCAGGCTCTCATAATCGCTGTCGGTTTCAAATTGTTCGCGCATTTTTTCAAAAACAGTTTCCCCGACTTTACAGCCCATAATTTTCTGTTCTTTGGCGCTAATATGGCCGTCTATATTGGCAGCATAGAGCATCAAATAGGTTAAGAACTCCTCTTTTGTCCAAGATTCAAATGTGTTATTCATTGTTATTTACGTTTTTAATTTCATATCCTAAGAGTTGTATTACGCGCAATATTTCCATACTTGTACATCTGTCATACTCTTTTTCGTTTTCCGGCAGCTCTTCATAGGGTATCAGGCAGGGATGTTCTTTGCGTGCATCATTGCGCTCTTTGCCATATTGCCATCCTTCGGCAAAGCGTTGTGCAGCCCAAATATCGTGCGTGTTTTTAGCCAACAATTCGGTAAGTTGCAGTAAGTCGGCAGTGAGCATTACGGTGTAGGTGTCTAAGGGTTGCGGGTTATAGCGCGGTTTCATTTGTTTTGCCTTTAATAATGTCTATCATTAAGTCAATCGCCTTGTAATCAATTGTTTTAATATCAGGTGGAATATCATTCCAATCTTTCAAATAGGGCGAGATTTTATATTTGGGATTTTTCTTTTCGCCGTAAGTCCATCCGTCTATATGTTTTTCAATCATCCAACGGCGATGTTCTATAATGGCTAAAGTCTCTTTGGCGTAGCTTGAAAAGAGTTCGGTATAGTTTCTTTCCGACACAAATTGTTGCAATTCGGGAGAGTATAATTTATAGCCGGTAGCAAGATATATCCTGATTTTATTGTCTAATACCTGATTTCGATTACTCTGTTTATAATGTTCCGACAAGGCAAAGTATTTTATGTGGCCACCCCATTCTTCGTGTGCCATTTCTGCCATAGCCTCTACCTCTCTGTTTTTTTCTACAATATATTCTACAAAACTTGCTAATGGATTGAAAATGAAAATGTTATTTCCTTTTTCAAATCTAAACATAGAGGGTTCTGTTTCCGTATCAGGGTAGGGATTGAAAATGTTGTTTAACTTTTCGGAATTATTGCTAAAAATGAAAATATTGGGACTTTCCTGATGTAAAGCATAACGAACAGATACGGCTTGTTTCACCGCTTCTATTTTATCGGTATGGCAAATAAATATTGAAGTAAAGTTTGATTTTTTCAGCTCTTTTTTGATAATCTGTTTTTTATATTCAATTTCCGCAAAATCGGTCAAATAGTCATATTTTTCTTTAAAATTTCGTGTCAAAGTCTCATTTTCTTCTACAATCGTAAAATGAAATTTTTGCCTGTCCATCGTCAGGCAATGAGCTAAACTTAATAAAACATTTTCGGTTATTTTCGTTAAACCCAACAGCAAGATTTGGGGTTTGGTTTCGTGTTTAGCCGGTATAATCTGAGCAATTTGTTCACAAATTCCATAACGGATACCTGATTCCTTAAAATCGAAAATAACACCGTCAAAATAGTAGTTTTCATTATCTTTGGGTTTATATTTAAAGATGGGCGTATTTTCTATGGCGCTTTTTAATTCACTATCCTGAACCAACGTGTAACATTTTAACGGCTTAGTGCATTTTTTTGCTTTTTTATTGAACTCAGGATTACGCAATTTGGTAAGATACCACCAAATAGATTGCGCAATTTCTACATTCTTATTGTCTTCTTTCGTAACGGCAAAAAAGATTTCTGCCTTTTCTATTTTGGTTGCATCCCATATTTTGGCAATATCCAGTTCGTTTATATCCACAGGATAGCCTTCAATAATTTGACATCTGCTTGATTGTAAGCTTTTTATTTGTGGTGTAATGACATCTACAAGCAGTATGATTTTTTTATTTTTCGACTTGTATCTTTTTATCAACTCAACGCCAATTTCATTATATCCGCAAATAATAATGTGGTTTCGGAAACGGAGTTTTATATGCAACATTTTTCGTATTCTGGGAAACAATAACTCTATAAAAGCGGCATTTGAAATATAGAGAAAAACAAAAAGTAAAATGACAATAGCTATGGCAAATATAATCCCTTTTTGATTTAATATTATAGAATTGTCGAATTGATGATTTAGTGTTAATATACGAAACGATTCATACCAACCATTCGGCAAATTTTGCGTACCGCCTAACAATAAGTTGTCATCATAAAAACAACTCAAAATTAGAACATAGATAAATGCGATTAAAGTAATCACTGTCCAAAAGAGCGGATTTTTAAAAATCTTCCATATTCTTTTCATGTTGCAAACTGTTTTTTATTAGTAACTTAAAGCTAAAATAACATCTTTTTCGTCCTATTTTTTCACCACCCTAAATCCAATATCAAAAGATTCTTTGGACGCGGAAACAGGGATACGATTATAAACACGGCACTGTTCGCCCTGAGTTGCCCAACTGCCACCTCTCAGGATAGCCTTATCATTGTAGTATTCAATAGTACCCTCTAACGGTAAACACCACTCGCTTACATTGCCGCTCATATCATATATTTTGAGTTCATTATATTTTTTTCCTCCTACTTTATGGGGTTTATTTTCTTTAGAATTTTCTTGAAAATAAGCTACTTCGCGCAAACTATTTGACCCGCTATAAATGGTATTACGACTCGAATCGCCTCCACGGGCGGCATATTCCCATTCGGCTTCGGTAGGCAATCGGCAATTGTTCCATTCACAAAAGGCTTTTGCATCGGCGAGACTCACATGCACAATAGGATAGTCGTTGACCCATCCCCACAAGGGAGCTTGCGGCATCGGCCACTTTGTAGCTTCGCAAAAAGTGCGGAATTGTTGCACCGTAACTTCATAACAGGAAATTTCAAAATCAGCAATGGTAACTTCGGAACGTACCACGCCCGGTAAATTTTCGCCCATGATAAAAGTGCCCCCTTTCACAGAAACAAACTCCATGTCTAATTTTAATACACGATTAGGATAATCTTCCGATGGAATATCGTTTTGAAATATGCCGATATGCATTAATTTTCCGGCATTATCAAAACATTGTCCGTTGCCCGATTTAAAATTATGCTGCCATTCGCCAACATAACGTTTGCATCCCCACAAATCGTTTATATCATGACCGTTGCCTGCCGTAAAAGTGCCTTGTCCATGTTTTTTTCCGTATTCAAAGTTTCCTTCGTATTTATCTCCATTGGGATATTTTTGCACGCCATTTTCTCCCGAAG
>JAISYZ010000144.1 GCA_031269545.1 Prevotellaceae bacterium | reverse complement strand
AGCGACCCCGAACTCGACCACGCAGGCGATATTGATTACATTGCCAAAATTAGCGATAAAGCCATTGGTATTCAGATAAAGCCCGTTACGGCAAAAGCCAATTTCGGCAACTATTCCGCCACCGAAAGAATGAAAACCAGTTTTGCCGATTTTGAAGAAAAATTTGGAGGAAAAGTATTTGTAGTTTTCAGTTTAGACGGCGACATTGCAAATAAAGAAGTGATTGAGGATATTAGAAATGAAGTTAAACGGTTAAATAAATAATGCCAAGAGGATTGCCATATAACGTAAAACAATGTTTGGAAAAGTCGCGTGATTCTGCTTTGTTGTCTGTCGAAACTTACAATAAACCTGCAATTAAGTTTCGGTCAGGCGGTTATATTGTACTAATGTCCATTGCTTGGACTTCTTTGTTTCACGCAATATTTTTCAAACGAAAAATTAAACCGTTTTACAGGGTAAAGGGAAGTAAAAACTTTGAAAAGAAAGAGGGCGATTACTGTTATTGGGAATTAAAAACTTGTGTTAAAGAATATTTTGGCAGCGATACTGCAAATCCAATTCGCAAAAATTTAGAGTTTTTCATTCCGTTACGGAATAAAATTGAACATAAATCCTTGCCTGAAATTGACCCTGATTTATTTGCAGAATATCAGGCATTATTATTAAATTACGACAAAATATTGGAAAAAGAATTTGGATTAAATTATTGTATTAGAGAAAGTTTGTCTTTTCCATTGCAATTATTTCCGTCTTCAAAAAATCTATCAGAAAATCAAATCAAACCCTGATGCAAAGAAAATCAAGGAATTTATCAATAAATATCGTTCTGCTCTGACAACAGATATTTTAGAAAGCGGACAATATTCGTTCAAAGCATTTTTAGTGCAAGTTGCCAATCATAAATCGGCAGATACTTTGCCCATTCAGTTTGTTGCTTATGATAAATTATCTGATGAAGAAAAGAGAAACGTAAGTCGAATTGCGGCGATAGTAAAAATACAGGAAAAACCTGTTACTCACAATAATTTAATGTTACCTGCCGAAGTTGTGAAACAAGTACAAACGGCACTTGGCAATCTAAAAATCACAAAATACGGCAAAGCAAAAGACAAATTCAATCAGGATACACATACCCGTTGTTGGAAAAAATATCAAATCAGACCCAACGCCAAAGATAAAAATCCTCACAACACAAATGCCACTTATTGTATTTACGACAAACTCACAGGACATTATGGTTATACGCAAGAATGGGTAACATTTCTTGCTAATGAAATGCAAGATGAGACAAAATATAATGCTTTGTATCAATAATCCAACTTTTGCACCCGAACAGCCGAGATATTTTCGCAACGCTGTGCGAAAATCTGATACAGTCGGTTATCAAACTCAACACCGAACAGAAAATCAGCCGTACCGTTGTCAATCAGTTAGAAAAGTGGAAAACGCTTTTTGAGAAAAACAACTCGACAGGGCTAACGCCCGCCGAGCAGCAGGGACTTTACGGCGAGTTACATTTCTTACAGAAATTTCTCGCCAAGCAGGAAGCGGTCTTCCGCCCTCATTCACTTATGCAGGAATTTTCGTGCAAGCAAGCGCAATTCCAAACTTGTTCGGGCTATGCCGAGCGCAGCCGAAAATCAACGAAGTTAAACTCCGCTGTTGTGTTCCAACTCACTTCGCTACGCTCCGTTAGGTACTCACAGCGGGCGTGTCGGCTTGTTTTTCCTGCAATAACAAATTATTTTTCAAATTGTTGATAAAAATCGCTGTAAATGCGAAAACATTTTTGTAATTTTGCATTTGATTTATAATCGAAAAAATATATAAAAATAGGATATAGATAAAAAACAGATTATTAGACATATAGGATAGCGATTTTGCTATATTCTGACTTGCGAAATGTGAGAAGTTTCAAATAAAGTCCAAAGAATAGCGAAGTCCGTAGTAATGCGGACTTATTTATTCGGGACAAGGTACATTCTCACAACCACGCAAGCGGATATTTAAGTCCGCTTT
Source organism: Prevotellaceae bacterium (assembly GCA_031269545.1). Taxonomy (GTDB): domain Bacteria; phylum Bacteroidota; class Bacteroidia; order Bacteroidales; family UBA932; genus JAIRKV01. The sequence continues at coordinate 1,194 of JAISYZ010000144.1, read as the reverse complement.
CTTTTTTGTCTGATTTCAAAGATAAAAGGAGATAACTGCCGAAAATCCTGAAACAGAGTAGGCAAAATTAAAACAGAAATTTAATATGTATCAAAAAATCAAAAAAGTAGCGATAATTGCCGTGGCAGCAATGTTTATCGCAAGTGCAGCAAATGCACAGGACAAAATGAAAATTGCCGTAATGGACTTCAATCCCGGCATTGGTGTAGATGCTTCGATGGTCAACGGACTATCAGATATGCTAATTAATTCTTTATTTGAAACCCGGAAATTTACGATTGTAGAACGGACACAACTTGACAAAGCCATTCAAGAGCAAGGTTTTCAAAAATCAAATCTCAGTGCAGGGCAAATTGCCAAGGTTGGCAAAGTGCTTGGAGTAAAATGTGTTTTGGTTGGTACAGTAAACTTTATTGCTACCGGCAGAACAACAGAGCAAGTTACAACAGGTATGATTACAGGCGAATTTAATTTAGATGTCCGTATCGTTGATGTGGAAAGTGGCGAGATTGTTTCAACGGCAGGAGTAGCAAAAACGGCGACAACAACCTATCGAGATTTGATGCCGAAATTAGCCACTGATTTATCTTCTAAACTCTCAGGTCAAAATGCAAATGCCAACGAAGATAATAGCGATGTTGTTAAATTGCTTGGTTATTTATATGTTTATCCAGAAGATTTAGGTAAATTGACACACGGAGAAGCAATGGAAATGTGTAAAAATATGAATGCAGCAAATTCATACGGCTTTAATAACTGGCGATTACCGACAAGAAATGAATTAAAAGTAATTATGAATAATGCGTCCAAAGTTAAAGGATTGAAAAGTCATGGTTATTCTTGTAATAATGGAACTGCATGGTGTTATCAAGTGTATATGACAAGTGAAGTGTATAAATACTATCAAAGAGGAACGCCTGATTATTACTTTATAGACGCAAGTGGATCTGAAGATTATGGTGATATAGCACACATTAGATTAGTCAGAACACAATGAAATAAAAATCAATGGTTGATTGGTGGGATATAATCAACATAGTTTATTATGCCGTTTAATGATATTTATACTAAAGAATGGGAAAAGAAATTGCCAAAGCAATGGAACAACCTCTTAATGAACTTCAAAATGATTTGTTAGATTACGCAAAAACAGCCTTTGACGTTGAAGAAGTCATACGCAAAGTTATTACAAGC
>JAISYZ010000050.1 GCA_031269545.1 Prevotellaceae bacterium | reverse complement strand
AATACTACTATATTTTGCGTATGTTTTGCCGATTTCCAAAATCTGTTTGTCATATTTTGGTGTTCTTTTTATCGTATCAAGTGAGAATTTATATGTATAAACTATGGCAATATTACATTTATCTATTGTTTTTTTTAATTCAACTTGTCTGTAATGACTATGAAATTGAGCCTTTAAATTAAAACATAAAATTATTAACAATATATGCAACGTATATTTTTTCATCATTTTCATTCTAATTCTAATTGAGGAATATAAGGCTTTTGATAATTATATGTATCACCCCTATAAACTAAAACCAGTTTTCCCGTTTTTTCATCCTTGTATCCTGTTCCTAATATTTCTTGATTAACATAAAACATTAGCCCAATAGGATCTTTCCATTGTTTATTTAATAAATTCAATACATCTTTCCTTGTAGTTTTTTGCATATTGACTTTATCAAAACGATAAATATAAATTCCTTCATTATTTGACTTTTCTATTCCTGTCGCAATCCACTCAAAATATCCTTTTGTATCGGCGGCTTTTAATATTAATCCGGGTAAGCCGTTAAATTTCCACGGTCCCTGACGGATTGGAATAAACGGCGTAAACCAAACTTCATAATCTCTTCCTCTGAATGATGTTGTTGCTTTTTTGCATTTATATCCTGATATAGTTATTGTATCAGATAATATTTTCCATTTAAATTTTGGAACAGGTTCTTCGTAAATAAATTCTTTGGTAATAATTCTTGTCATTACAGTAGAAATACCCTCATAAGGATATCCCATAAAAACATCTTCGTAATTAGGACATTCATTTTGCCCTAATCCGGCTTTTTCATACGGATTAATACCATCCGCTCCATTTTTATTTGGTTGGATGAAAGTCTCTCTTAAATTATACCAAACAGAATCTGCTTTATCAGCCAGCATACTACTATAATGAGATAAAGTATCACCTATTTTCAGAACATGTTTATCATATAGAGGCTCTTTTTTTATTGTATCTTTCGAAAATCTACAAGTGTAAAATATTTTATACTTGCAAATACCTATACTTGTTTTTTTTCTAACATCTCGAGTAGGTTCCTGGCTATATGTACTGCTACCACATGATAAATAAAAAATAACAACACAAATTCTTATATAATTATAATATTTTTTTTCTAAAGCCATGTATATAAATAAAAATTATCTTTATTGAAATGTAATTTCAATAAAGATAATATCAATAGATTAACTGAATTGTGAAGGAACTATTAGTTTTACGCTTGCACCACCTCCAGGCCACATTCCGTATGCTGAATTTGCACTAGCATTCGCTGTTGTACTTGAGCCACCTTGTCCTGCATATTGACAACCACAACCACAAAAGTATGGATTTCCAAAACCACCCCTAACGTGGTTCATTTCTTTATTTTTCATGGCATTTTGTGCCAGTTTATTTAATTTTATTTTATTCATATCTGTAATTTTTATTTTATTCATAATAATTTTTGTTTTCACTGTTAAAATTTAAAGATTGTTTTGGATTTTATTTTGTGTTTTACGCCCCGCAAAGGGGCTAATAATAATCGGTTTTTGCATAAATACAGTAAATCATTTTCCTGTCTAAACAAAATATTTTGGGTATTATTTTCTTAAATTTCCGTAAAAGACATAGAATAATCGATACGATACGATGATGCTGTTAATCAAACAATTACAGTCATGCCGTACGCGCGAGATTTTTTCAGGTAACAAAAATACTTGTTGGAATAATCGTTCCCAACATATCTTCATTTTATTTAGTACGTACTTTATCATAATGCTTATATTTAGCATTTATAGCCACAAAGATAGAAACAATCTTTTAATATGCAAAATTTTTACCATAATTCTTTTATTCTAATTCGGGGATTGGGCAATGAGGTAATTGAATATCAAAATTAGAACTATTTTTATAATCTTTCCCATTTATTGTGAATGTTTGTAGATTAGGGTTTTTGATAAAGTATAGTCTTATAGGGTCTTTCCAACGCATTTGTAAAAGCCTTATAACATCTTTCCTGTTTGTACTTGAAATATTCGCATAATCAACATATTTATATATTTCATTGTTTTTTTTCTCTATTTCTACCGCAGTCCATTCAAAATATCCTTTTGTATCAACCGCTTTTAATATTAATCCCGGCAATCCATTGAATTTCCAAGGTCCCTGACGGATTGGAATAAAAGGAGTAAACCAAACTTCATAATCTCTTCCTCTGAATGTTGTTACGGCTTTTATACATTTATATCCTAATATAGTTGTTGTATCTGCTTGTAATTTCCAATCAAATTGTGGTATGGATTCAACGTAAATGTATTCTGTTTCTAAAATATTTGTAGAAACATATAGATAACCTTCTTTCGGGTAATTAAAAAAAATGTCTTCATACATTGCTTTTTCATTATCTTGTAATTGCGTTATTGCCGAAAAACTAAATCCATCTGCGCCATTTTTGGGTCGTGTTTTTATTTGGCTTTTTGCAAAATAGTTATACATCAAAGAATCTGTCTTTTCAGCAAAAAGACTCGTATAACGAGAATGTTTTTCGCCATATTGCAACACTTGTTTATCGTAATATTTAATTTTTTTTATTGTATCACGCACAAAACAATAATTATACGTTATTACATATTCACTTTTCCCAATTTCTGTTCGTTTGCTATAATTTCTATATATTTGGTCAAAAATTAACCATTGAGCATGCAAATCGGAAATACAAATTAAAAACAAAATTAAATATAATGAGTAATATTTTTTCATAATAGTAAATAAAAGCCTATCAGACACAACAAAACACTTGTTGGAATAATTGCTTCAAACATATTTCATTTTATTTAGTACGTACTTTATCATAATGCTTATATTTAGCATTTATAGCCACAAATATAGAAACAATCTTTTAATATGCAAAATGTTTTTCATAATTCTTTTATTCTAATTCAAGTTGAAGAATGTAGGCTTTTGATAATTATACTTCGCGCGGCATAAATTTGTAAGTTTTTGATTTTATATATTGGCTGCACTGAACTACGGTTCCTTCGCAATGATGCGCTTTTGCAATTGACAATTATCAACGACAAATTTAAAAAAGAGCGAAATTACACAATGTAATCTCGCTCTCCAATGTAAATATGTGTATTATTTAGAAAAATTTCGGACGTAAATCTTTTATCTTTGCTGCTTTTAAAAGAATGTTATAGAACGATTTGGTTGATGATAATCTTACGAGGCGATTTTTTTCAAGTTCTTCCGTATAACCTTCGTCAACTTTTTTTGCTGTAACGGAATAAACGTACGCGCCCATATCGCCTGCAACAGGTCCGTAAAGTTTATTTTCTTCGCTGCTGCTAACTGCTGCCGCCAGTTTTGGCTCAACTCCCAAACCCGAAATATACATAGAACCGAAGTTTGTTCCTTCAACCGATTGTTGAACATCTACTCCAAGTTTTGCGGCAAGTTCTTCAAGAGTTGTAACTCCGTTCATCGTCTGTTTCATTTTTTCTGCTGCGGCTTGATGTTCTTTTTCCAATCTCAATGTTGCTTCAATAACATCTCTTTCATCTTCGATAGGCGAAAAACCATCTTCTTTTATTTTTGTAACCGCTGCAATGACAAGTTGCTGGCGATTGTCAATTTCTATTATATCCGAAACATCACGCAGATTTGCATCATAAATCCAACGTATTAAATCGCGTGCTTCGTTATAATTTCCGAAACGTGTTGCCGAACGTTGCACTTGATTTTCTTTTTTCAGTTCGATGCCGTTTTCTTGCAGATATGCAATAAGTTTGTCATAGTTCTTTTCGCCTGCGCTTATCGCTGCATCTGCCATTGAATAAATGTTGTTTTGAGTTGTTTTTCCCGGCATTATTTCGCGTTCTATTGTAGCGATTTGCACTTTTTTTGTTTCTTTTCCGCGTTCTGTTACTTGTAAAATATGAAACCCGAACTGAGTTTCAATCTGCATTATTTTTTCGGCGGGTTGCAAAAAACATGAATCGTTGAACGGCTGAACCATTGCTCCATCTGTAAACCAGCCAAGGTCGCCGCCTGCCTGAGCCGAAGCACCATCTGCGCTGTTTGTCAATGCAATAATAGGAAAAAGCGAAGGATTTTCTTTTACCACATTAAACAGACTGTCGACTTTGTGTTTTGCCGCATCATAACTTTCCTGTGTCTGCTCATAGTTTATGAGGATATGACGGGCGCGAACCGAATCGGGCAGATTTTTTATATCGCTTATGCGGGCTGTTTTGTACGAATAATTATCAAGATAAACAGGAAAAATATCTTCTTTTGTTGCCGAAAATGCAAATTCTGCAAGGTCGGAATTTAATAAATTTAATTCATCTTTTTTGTAATATTTTGCCAATGGCGGCACGGATGACATTGCTTTGGCAAATTGAAAAGGTTCCGGCGTTTTTGCAAAATCGGCTGCTAAGACATCCATTTTTTCTTTTGCGCTTGCAAAGTCTTCTTCAGACGGCAAGATAGAAAAAACAACATATTCAACATCGCGTGATTCCGTCTGTTCGTAACGATTTTGATTTTCGTCGTAATATTGTCTTATTTCCTTGTCGGTTACGACAATAGAACTGTCGCGTTCGGCGCTGTAATTTTGTACTACATAATTAAATTCAACATTAGTCGAACGGTCTGCCACTCCGCTTTTTATTTGCAAACTGTTGATATATTCCGATTTGCTGACCAATGCGTTGTATTTTTCAAGTTTTCTGTTTCTCAGAATCTCATCTTCAAGATAATTTATCAATATCTGTCTTTCGGGATTAGCGTCTGCATTTGCCCAGAAAAAATTAATATTTTCCCAGTTTGGCTGTCCTGTATTTCTATCGGTAAAAAGATTTAAGACAATGGGCGAAAGATTATTTCCTTTTGCCAAATCCAAAAGTTCAATTTCCGAAATTGACAAACCGATTTTTTCATATTCTTTCTCAAAAATATTTTGGATGATAAACGAATCCCAAGCCTTTTGCTTTGCTCTGTCCGCCGCTCCTTCAGTTTGTTGTCCCTGATAAAGTATTTGTTCTACCTGTGAATAATATTCCATTCGGCGCGAATAATCCTGATACGGAACTGCTTTGCCGTTTATTGCTCCGACGTCATTTACCGACGAAAACATGTTGCTAACAGTTTGTAACGATGTAGGATCAATAATAAATGAAAGAAGCGCTATGCTGATAATAACTAAAATCAGCCAACCTGCTTTTGTTCTAATTTGCTCTAAAACAGCCATTTTTGTTTATTTTAAAATTATTTTATATAAAAATCATATTTTTGAAGTTGCAAAGGTAAAAATAATTTGTGAAGTGCAAATTATATATGTTGAAAATATTTGTATAATATCTTGAATAATATTATTATTTTTGCGGGCGATAAATATTTTTTACAGTTAATTTTTTTTTTGAAATGAATGTTTTATTATTAGGATCGGGAGGAAGAGAACACGCTTTTGCATGGAAAATAGCGCAAAGCAAAAAATTGAAAAATCTGTATATTGCGCCCGGAAATCCGGGAACGGCTTTATTGGGGGAAAATATAAATATAGGTATAAATGATTTTGAACAAATCAAAAAGTTTTGTGTCGAAACGAAAATAAACATGCTTGTTGTTGGTCCCGAAGAGCCGCTGGTGAATGGTATTTATGATTTTTTCGCAAATGACGAACAACTGAAACACATTGCCGTGATAGGAGCATCAAAGGCGGGAGCGATGCTCGAAGGCAGCAAGGATTTTGCAAAGGAATTTATGCAAAAATATAATATTCCTACTGCTCGTTATAAAACATTTACGCTTGCAAATATAAATGCAGGATTTGAATTTCTCGAAATGCTTGCCGCTCCTTATGTTCTCAAAGCAGATGGACTTGCGGCGGGAAAAGGCGTTGTAATTTGCGAAAACATCGACAATGCAAAAACAACTCTTGCCGAAATGCTTAACGGAAAATTCGGCGCAGCAAGTCAGAAAGTCGTTATCGAAGAATTTTTGCACGGTATTGAAGTTTCGATGTTTGTTTTAACCGATGGAATTTCGTATAAACTCTTGCCCGAAGCCAAAGACTACAAACGCATATACGATGGCGACAAAGGTGCAAACACGGGAGGAATGGGAGCGGTATCGCCTGTGAGTTTTGTCGATGATACATTCAGAAAAAAAGTTTGCTCGCAAATTATTGAGCCTACAATTGCAGGTTTGCAAACGGAGAAAATAAATTATCAGGGATTTATTTTTCTTGGATTGATGAATAATTGCGGCGAACCTTATGTGATTGAATACAACGTCCGAATGGGCGATCCGGAAACGGAAGCTGTTTTGCCTCGCCTTGATGCTGATTTGCTCGACTTGTTTGAAGGAGTTGCAACAAAAACGCTTCACAATAAAAAATGCGAAACATTGAACCAAACGGCTGTTACAGTGATTTGTGCTTCGGGAGGATATCCTGATTCTTACCGAAAAGGAATAGAAATATTTGGAATTGAAAACGTTGATAAAAGTATTGTTTTTCAGGCAGGAACCACGGTTTGTAACGATACACTGCAAACTTCGGGCGGCAGAGTGCTGGCTGTAACATCGCTTGACGATACAATTGAAAACGCATTGCAAAAATCGTACGAGAGCATTGCAAAAATCAAGTTTCAAAACATGTATTTTCGCAAAGATATCGGACAGGACATATTAAATTATAAAAAATGATTCTTGACACATTTAGACATCGCGGCATAAAACGGTTTGTTTTTATTTTGCTTTGCATTATTGTTTTATTTTGGCAAAAAATAACTGTTTTTCCCGAAATTAACTCCATTCAACCGATTATTCCTGTTGATACGATATTCAATTTACTTACAGGAAAAAACGTTTATTTGTCGGCATTTGTAAAGATATTATTGCTGCTCGTATGTTCATACGCTTTTATCGCTATACTTTCGTTGCACGACGTTTTGCCCAAAAGAAAATATCTTGCGGCAATGCTGTTTTTATGCATTATAAGTGTTTTAATTGATGCTCACAATATAGTCGGTAGCGTATGTGCGCTGTTTTTCCAACTGTTTGCCTTTTATAATCTTTTTCGCACATATCATAGCGACAGAATAAAATCGGCAGTTTTTACCGCTGCATTTTTTGCAGGCATTTCAATTCTGTTTTCATTCTCTTTCACCATAACCATAATAAATTTGATAATAGGAATGTGGATTTTTAGCGTAATAACGTGGCGCAGCATAATATCCATGATTTTAGGATTACTTACGCCGTTTATGTTTTTACTTTATTTTTTTCAACTTGCTTACCACGATGCAAGTTTAATGTTGCGTTCTATTGAAAATAATGCTAATAGTCTGTTTTTTAATATGTTTGATTTTGATAATTTCTCTGCGTTTTTCATGGGATTTGTTTTTTTCATCACATTGCTTTCGTTGCTTAAAGCGAGCAAATATACCAAACCAATACAACGCATGATCAATCAACTGTTTTATTTTTTATTCGTAACATCGGCGCTTATGACTATTTTTATATTCGATATGAAATCGTACAGCATCATGCTGTTTGGAATTTCGGCTGCGTATTTGCTAACACGATTTTCGCAACATGTAAAACGCGAATGGATTGCCGAAATTATTGTTTTTTCGATATTGATTGCATCTGTCGTTTATAACAACTATCTTGTTTTCTTTTACTGATAGATTGAAATTTGGTGGAAAATTAATGATACAAATTATACTTCATACCGTATAATTTTTTTCATTTTTAATCTCACATTTTTATACAGCGCAAAGTATAACTGTCTATAAAGTTTATTTTTCGGCAATAGCGAAGAAATCGAAAGCATCATTTGTAAACATATCCAAATAAAATTCGGCAGCAGTAATATTGGCTGTTTGTGTATCGCTCTGACGAAGCAATTTGTAACGATTTATCGATTCAGTAAATTATAAGGAATTTTCAACAAAAAAGACGACAATTTGTGTTCAAAATCAAATATATCCCATTTACGGAATTTTTCTACCGATTTTTTATTGGCTTCGTGATATTCTATCACACTTTGCTTTCCGAAAATCCCGCGGATATCTACTTTATTGAAATATTCAGAAAGTAAGGCATGTAATTCATATATAAATACTGACAAAATCCTAAAATAAACAATAACAAAAATCTGTTCAAAAAAGCCTCGTTTTAATATTAAAAAAACCTGATTTTAAATAAATTTTTATCAAAAAATTTGGAAAATTCGTTGATATACATTATCTTTGCAGCCGAAAATGAGAAGGACGAGATAAAAAGGGACACAAAAGTCCCTTTTCTTTATATTCTAAATGTATGATAGACATTGAAATAATAAAAGAAATTGTTAACCGTAAAATTGCCGACAGCGATAAATTTATTGTTGATATTAACGTAAGCGCCGACAATAAAATTAACATCGTCGTAGATAGCGACAGCGGCAGAATTAATATTGACGATTGCGCATCAATAAGTCGTACTGTTGAAGAGGCATTAAACAGAGAAGATGAAGATTTTGAGTTGGAAGTAACTTCCGCAGGCTTGAGTAATCCGCTGAAAATGTTGCGACAATATCAAAAAAATATAAACAGAGATATTGACATTGTTTTTAAAAATGGGAAAAAACTTACGGCAAAACTTGTTCGAGCAACAACCGACAGTATTGACGTGGAATATGAAGAAAAAATGATTATTGAAAATAAAAAACGCAAACAGTTAATGACAAAAAACGAAACAATAATGCTCGACGATGTTAAATCGGTAAAAGTTGTTGTTTCGTTCAAATAAATTTTAATATTAAAAACAGAATAAAATATATATGGAAAATCTAAATTTAGCTGACAGTTTTGCCGAATTTAAGGAACTGAAAAATATAGATCGCGTAACGATGATAGGCGTGATAGAAGATGTTTTTCGCAATTTGCTGGCAAAACAATATGGCACAGCCGACAATTTTGACATTATCGTGAACGATGCAAAAGGTGATTTTGAAATTTGGAGAACTCGAACAGTAGTCGAAAATGTAACAAACAAAGCAACGGAAATATCGCTTGTCGATGCGCAGGCGATAGACGAGTCGTATGAAATAGGCGAAGAAGTTTCGGAACCGATACGGCTTTCAAGTTTCGGACGCCGCTCAATATTAGCCGTACGCCAAAATCTTGCAGGAAAAATAATGGAAATAGAAAAAGCAAACATTTTCAAATATTATACCGAAAGAATAGGAGAAATTGTTGTCGGCGAAGTTTACCAGACATGGAAAAAAGAAACATTATTGCTCGATGACGATGGCAACGAACTCATTCTTCCAAAAAGCGAACAAATACCTTCCGACTTTTTCAAAAAAGGTGATACGGCAAAAGCCGTCATTTTACGCGTTGAAATGAAAAACAACAATCCGCTCATTATACTGTCGCGTACGGCGCCCGAATTTTTGGAACGCATGTTCGAACAGGAAGTTCCCGAAATTTTTGAAGGACTTATTACAATCAAAAAAATTGTACGGATTCCCGGCGAACGCGCAAAAGTAGCAGTCGAATCGTATGATGACAGAATAGATCCCGTTGGCGCTTGCGTTGGAGTTAAAGGTTCGCGTATTCACGGAATCGTCCGCGAGTTGCATAACGAAAATATAGATGTTGTGAATTACACATCCAACCTGCAACTGTTTGTACAGCGTTCACTTGCTCCGGCAAAAATTACATCCATAAAAATAGATGAAGAAAAAAAACAGATAAACGTATTTTTGAAACCATCCGAAGTTTCGCTTGCAATAGGCAAAGGCGGCATGAACATAAAACTCGCAAGTCAACTTGCTGGTTATGAAATAGATGTATATCGCGAAACAGCCGAAGAAGAAGAAGATGTTAATCTTGATGAATTTGCAGATGAAATTGAAAGCTGGGTTATCGACGAGCTGAAACGAATAGGTTGCGACACAGCAAAAAGCGTGTTGAACATACCTTTTAACGACTTGTTGAAGCGAGCCGACTTGGAAGAAGAAACATTGAAAGAAGTTGTAAATGTCTTGAAATCAGAATTTGAAGAAGAACAAAAATAATAAACAGGGGAATCGTAATCATCACAAAAATAATATAGAATTTAAAAGGAGAATTTGCAAATATGACAGAAACAAATATCAGAATAAGTAAAATAATGAAAGAATTTAACATAGGACTGTCTTCTCTTGTTGAATTTTTGGCAAAAAAAGGAATAGAAGTAGAATCTAATCCAAATTCAAAAATTTCTGATGAAGCATATAATCTTGTTAAAGACGCTTTTGGTGATGATAAAAATTTGAAAGAAGCTGCAAAAGGCGTTATTATTCCGCAAAAAAAGAAACAGGAAACAGTTACTATCGAAGAAGTTAATGCAGAGAAAAAAGAAAAAGAAGAACAGGAAGAATTACCCGAAGAAAAAGAAATTCTTATAAAAATCTCGACTATCGAAAAACCGAATTTGAAAATTATTGACAAGATAGATCTAAGTCCAAAAGTGAAGAAAGACAACAAGATAGAAAATATAAATACAGAAACGCAGAAACCGCAAACGCAAAAAGAAGAAACAGTAAAAAGAGAAGAAAAACAAGATAAATCGGAAAATATCGAAAAAGAAAAAGTAACAAAGCAAATTGAAGAAATTAAAATTGAAGTCGAAAAAATACAACCGCCGAAAATTATTGAAAAAATAGATATTCCCGAAAAACCAAAATCGAAAAAAAACAGACATAAAAAAGATAAAAGATATAATAAACCTGCCGAGCAAAAACCTGTTGAACAAAAGCAAAGTCAACACGAACAGCCTGTTGTACAGCAACCGAGAGAAAAGAAAAAAGAAAATTTTATTCCAACCAAAGTTGAAAAACTAACGGGACCCGTACTTACAGGCGAAAAAGTCGATCTTGCCAAATTTGAAAAACCAAAAGTCGATAACAAAAAAGAACAGCATAAAAAACGCAAGCGCGAACGAGTTCTCGGGAATAAAGTTAAAATTGAAATCGATGAAAAACGCGGCAACAAAAACGGCGAAGCAAAAAAAGAAAGAAACAAAAAGAAAAAAGATTATCGTCCTCCCGTTCGGCGCGAAGTTGACGAAGACGAAGTACAGCGTCAAGTAAAAGAAACGCTGGCACGCCTTACCGAAAGTAAAGGAAAAACAAAAGCATCCAAACATCGGCGCGAAAAACGCGAAGCCGTAAGCACACGACTGCAAGAAGCGCAGGAAATACAAATGCTCGAACAAGCAACGCTCAAAGTAACAGAGTTTGTTACAGCAAGCGAACTTGCAAATATGATGAAAGTTCCTGTGGTGAAAATCATAGAAGCATGCATGAACCTCGGATTAATGGTTTCAATCAATCAGCGGTTGGATGCCGAAGCGCTTGTACTTGTAGCCGAAGAATTTGGATTTAAAATAGAATTTGTTAGCGCCGACCTGCAAGATGCAATAAAAACGGAAGAAGACGCTCCGCAGGACTTATTGCCACGTCCGCCGATTGTAACAGTAATGGGACATGTCGATCACGGAAAAACATCATTGCTCGATAATATAAGAAACACAAATGTAATTGCAGGCGAAGCAGGCGGAATAACTCAACACATCGGAGCATACAACGTTGAACTTGCCGATGGACGCCGTATTACATTTCTTGATACGCCGGGACACGAAGCATTTACGGCAATGCGCGCACGCGGAGCAAAAATCACAGACGTAGCAATTATAATTATTGCAGCAGACGATGCCGTGATGCCGCAAACGGTAGAAGCAATAAATCACGCAATAGCGGCAGGAGTACCAATGATATTTGCAATCAACAAAATTGATAAACCCGGCGCAAACAGCGACAAAATAAAAGAACAGCTTGCAAACATGAATTTGCTTGTCGAAGACTGGGGAGGAAAATATCAATGTCAGGAAATATCGGCAAAAAAAGGTTTGAATGTTGACAAACTGCTTGAAAAAGTTTTGCTCGAAGCCGACATGCTCGAACTAAAAGCAAATCCAAACAAGCGTGCAAAAGGTTCTGTAATAGAATCATCGCTCGACAAAGGACGCGGATACGTAGCAACAATTTTGGTTGAAGCAGGTACGCTCAAAGTCGGCGATGTGATGCTTTCGGGAAGCACATGCGGAAAAATCAAAGCAATGTTCAACGAACGCGGACAACGGGTAGAAGAAGCAAGCCCAAGTACGCCCGTTATTGTTTTGGGACTTAACGGAGCGCCCGCAGCAGGCGAAACTTTCAATGTGCTGGAAGACGAACGCGAAGCACGCGAAATAGCAAGCAAACGCGAACAACTTATAAGAATACAGGGAATACACGCACAGCCTCACGTTACTCTCGACGAAATAGGACGCCGCATTGCCATCGGAAATTTCAAAGAACTGAACATAATTATCAAAGCCGATGTCGATGGCTCTATCGAAGCATTATCCGACTCGATGATGAAACTATCGACCGAACAGGTTCAAGTGAACGTGATACACAAAGCCGTAGGAGCAATTTCCGAATCGGACGTTTTGTTGGCGGTAGCATCAAACGCAGTAATTATCGGATTTCAAGTTCGACCAAGCGTTAATGCACGCAAACTCGCCGACAACGAAAAAATCGAAATACGATTATATTCTGTTATTTACGATGCCATAAACGAAGTGAAAGACGCTATCGAAGGAATGCTCGAACCCGAAGTCAAAGAAGAAATTACCGCAGTTGTTGAAGTATTGAACACATTTAAAGTTGCAAAAGTAGGAACAATAGCCGGCGGAATAGTTCGCGAAGGAAAAATAACACGCTCGTCAAAAGTGCGTCTTATTCGCGATGGCATTGTTGTTTATGCGGGAGCGCTCGGTTCGCTTAAACGCTTCAAAGACGATGCGAAAGAAGTTGCTTCGGGATACGACTGCGGATTGAATATCGAAAAATTTGATGATGTAAAAATAGGTGATATCATCGAAGCATACGAAAAAGTTGAAATAAAACGCAAACTGTAATATTTTTAATTATATATTGCATGAAGCAAAATGCGAGATTGAGAATGAAAAAAACTAAAATTTTAGGATTTAATTCAGAATATTGACAATCCACAAATTTATATCGCACAAGGCATTATGATAAGTTTCATTCTTAAACATTATATTTTATAAACTTTTACTACTTTTACTAAATATTTTGAAATATACAATGCATTCCGAATTATTAAAATATTATATTGCCATTGAACTTATTCCGAATGTCGGAAGCATCACGGCAAAAAAACTTATTGCCTATTGCGGCGACGTTGAGGCTGTCTTTTTAGAAAAAAAATCAACATTAAATAAAATATTGGGAATAGGCAATGTTCTTGTTGAATCGATTTCGGCAAACCGAGACGAAGCCCTGAAAATGGCGGAAATTGAAATAAACTTTATAGAAAAAAACAAAATAAAAACCTTTGTATATACCGAAAAAGATTATCCTAAACGATTACATATCTGCGATGACAGTCCTGTGGTGTTGTTTGCCAAAGGAGATGTTGATTTTAATTGTGCAAAAGTTTTGAGCATTGTAGGCACGCGCAAAGCAACCGATTACGGAACGGAACTGTGCGAAAAAATTATTGCCGATTTGGCTGTAACACACAAACCTGTTATCGTAAGCGGACTTGCTTACGGAATAGATGTTTGCGCTCATAAAGCCGCTTTGCAAAACGGATTAAAAACAATCGCCGTCATGGGAACAGGATTAAATATCGTTTATCCTTCGCGGCATATAAATATTGCAAATCAAATATTGCAACAAGGCGCAGTTATTAGCGATTTCACATCTCAATCAACATTCGACAGAACAAATTTTTTAAGTCGAAACAGAATAATTGCAGGACTTGCCGATGCAACGATTGTTGTTGAGTCGGGACGAAAAGGCGGCGCTCTTGTTACTGCCGACATTGCTGCATCTTATAATCGAGATGTGTTAACCTTTCCCGCCCGCGTTGGAGATGAATATTCTGCCGGCTGCAACTGGCTTATAAAAACAAATAAAGCCGCACTTATCGAAAACATGAAAGATATTGAATATGTTTTGGGATGGACGTCAAAAAACGATGAACCAAAACAGTTGCCGCTGTTCGATACTCTTAACGAAAAAGAAATGCTGATAATAAATCATCTTAAAAAAACCGATACGGATACAATAGACAACATTTCGCACGAAATAAACATTCCAATGTCGCAATTATCGGCAATGCTTCTCTCGCTTGAATTTGGCGGATACATCAAAAGTCTTCCGGGTAAATCGTATTCGCTGAAAAAAATATAAAAACCCGACCGTAAAAATGATAGATACACACACACATTTATATTTGGAAGATTTTGATAACGATTTTGATGAAGTCATTGCCAGAGCAGAACTTGCCAATGTTGATACTTTTGTTTTTCCTGCAATAGAAAAATCAATGTTTGAAAAAATGATGTCGGCGCATTTGCGTTATCCTCAAAAAATATTTTTGGCAACAGGTTTGCATCCTACGTCTGTTCAAGAAAAAACATACGAACACGAACTTGATTTTGTTGAAAAGTCCGTTACAGATTTTCCTTTTGTTGCCATTGGCGAAACAGGAATTGACTGTTATTGGACAATGGAAAATATTGTTTGGCAACGACTGGCTTTCGAGCGTCAGATTGAGATTGCCGCCGAACATAATTTGCCTGTGATTATTCATGCACGAAATTCGTTTGACGAAATATTTGCAATTCTCGACAAGCGCAACGACTTGAAAACGCGAGGAATTTTTCATGCATTTTCGGGAAATATCGCAGATTATGAAAAAATAAAATCATACAAAAATTTTTTGTTCGGACTGGGAGGAATAATAACATTCAAAAATTCGGGAATGGCTTCGGTTGTAGAAAAAATGTCGATGGATGAAATTGTACTCGAAACCGACTCTCCTTATCTAACGCCTGCTCCGTTCAGAGGAAAACGCAATGAAAGCGCAAATCTTGTTTTAATCGCAAAAAAAATCGCAGAAATAAAAAACATAAGCGTAGAAACCGTTTCGGAACAAACAACAACGAATGCAAAAAAAATGTTTTTTAATCCTGTAAAATAGAATTAAAGCTCATATCTTAGTGTACCCCTTTCTTTGGACAGAAATTAATACTTTGTTAAACAAATTTATTATAACATTTCTTTTCTGAAGAAGTGGTAAAAACCACCTCTTCCTGAAAAGTTTTTTTCTTTT
>JAISYZ010000189.1 GCA_031269545.1 Prevotellaceae bacterium | reverse complement strand
TCCCAAACTGAATTTGGGAGTTCCCAAACTGAATTTGGGAGTTCCCAAACTGAATTCGGGAGTTCCCAAACTGAATTCGGGAGTTCCCAAACTGAATTCGGGAGTTCCCAAACTGAATTCGGGGACTAAATATTTGCCAATAAAAATGTCCCGTCAGGAATTACATTCCGGTAGAAAAGAATACTGCAACTTACATGCCGCGCGGTAATATGCAGTCTTTACATCTCTTCAATCTTTGTTCTGTCGGGTTGCGGATTAACTTCTTTCTGCTGTTTTACATATTCGACAAGCGCATCGGCTGATTGTACATTCAATGATTTTCCTGCATCGGCATGGTCGAATTTATAAACTGAAGCAATATAACTGTTCATTCCTACCTTGTATTTTTTGTTTTTATCAAGCAAATTTCCATTTATATCGCGTATTTCAATATCAGCAACTTCATTGTTTTTTGTCTTAATCACATACGATATTCCCGATGTTTTCAAATCGGCATATTTGCTGTCTTTTCTGTACGAATTTTTAAGTAGCGAATATATTTCATCGTAAGTCATTTCAAACAGTATGACATCATTGTCGAAAGGATCGAGTCTATACAGTATCAGCAAAGAAATGTCGCCTTCTTTAATTTCGCCGATTCTTATTCCGCCTGAATTTTGAAACGCAATATCAAGATTCAGAATTTCTGTAACGGCGTCTGTCATTAAGCAGCCAAGATTTTCTTTGTTTGTAAAGTTCGAAGCTGCCTTTCCGACAACTTCATTCAGCGGAGTATCTTTGTAAAGTTTGTCAATATATGCTTTTACTTCTTCGTTTTCATCCTGTAAGGTTGATACATCTATAAGTTCAAATTTTTTATCTGCAATCTTTTTATCCTTCAACGTTACGGTTGTTTTACCTATGTATTTCAAATAAGATTCCGTTTGAGAAATAAGCACGCCGTTTTCGATTATTCCGTTAACGAGAGTATGCGAATGTCCGCCAATGATAATATCAAGTTCTGGCATTTTTTGAGCAAGCGTAACATCTTCGTCTATTCCGTCATGGCTGAGTGATATAAACAAATCGCATTTTTGACGCAAACTTTTGTATTCCAGAGCCGTTTCAACAGGTTGAAAGAAATCAATATTTTTAACTCTGTCGGGATGCGTGCTTGGAATAAGTTTTCCATTAGAATCTTCAACTTGAACTGTTGCCAAAATACAGACTTCAATTCCATCAAGATTGAATATTACATAAGGTTCGGGTTGCCCGATAAGCGCCTGTTCCGAAACTTTCATGTTTGCACAAAGTAACGGAAATTTCGCCTGTTTGATACGTTTTGACAAAAAATCCTGTCCGTAATCAAATTCGTGATTTCCAAGCGCTCCGTAGTCATAACCGATTTTATTCATTATGTCAATCATTGGATAACCTTTGTCGTCGTACCTGTCGACAACAGGATTTCCCGAATACATGTCTCCCGCGCTGAGAAGCAATACGTTTTTGTTTTCAGTTCTTACCTTATCAATATATGCTGCAACTTTGGCATAATTATCTATCATTGCGTGCATGTCGTTGGTCGATAAAATAATTATCTGCGTTTCTTTGTTTGCTGACGAGCAGTTTGCAAAAACGAGAATTACGAGTAAATAGAGTAGTTTTTTCATTTTGTGATTTTTTTTATTATTATTTGTGAATTTTCGTGTAGTGGTCCGCTAATCGAAACGTGATTTCCATATTTATCAAGCGCTTCCGATTTTCCTTTTTTTATTTCCGTCAAAATCTTTTTGTCAAACTTGCGAATAGCGGATTCTATTGTAGCCCCGACAAAGATTTCAATTTCGTTTCCGTTTATAAATACTTTCATTTTTGTGAATTATCAATATTCTGGATTAAGTCGTTGATATCCGCCATGTGCATGGTAAGGACGTTTTTCATTGTTAATTCTTAATTCATTTCTTCTTTGTCGCCGTTGCTTTTTTTACAGTCTTTTTTGTTTTGGGCGCTGTTGTTTTTACTGTTTTTTTCTTTGTTGCAGTCTTTTCTGTTTTGGGTTCTGCTTTTTTTGCAGTGGCTTTGACTGCGGTTTTTTTCACTGTCTTCGGGCTTTCAGCAGTTATATCAACAAGAATCTCAAAATCGCTTACCACATTCATGTAATTGATAAATGCTTCGTAAGGCGTATCGTAGGGATTGAAATAAATATGGACATCGCCATCCGAAAACCATTTTGTACACATGTAATAGAAATGGTCGCTTGTTTGCAGCGAGCGCCATGTTTTTATCAGGTTTTCGTCTTTTGTTTTCAAAACTTTTTCGCCTGTTTTGTATATTTTCGAATATGCTTCGTCCTGCATTTCGTTGCCGAGCCATGCGCTCAGGTCGCGTTCTTCGTCAGCCCACGATATTGGATGCTGTACGTGCATGGGCGAAACGGGCTGATGTTTCTCGGCGGCTTCGCTTGGCGTTTTAAATTCAAAATTGCTGTCGGCAAAAATTCGGTTTGGCAATTCGCGCAGAAATTCAAAAATTCCTGTTTCTTTGTTTTGATGTTCGCCAAATGTTTCGTAATCCATAAACAAATTGACGATTTCATCTTTTTCATCTATATCGTTGAGCCACTTCACATATTTTTCGGCGGTTAATGGAAATCCATCCCAGTTTCTGTCAGAAAAACGGAAGGCAATATCATCGCTCATGCGGAAGTTTTTCAATAATATTTTCAATCGCGGCTCGATGGCATTTGTGTATAAAAAGTTAGGACTTCGCCAGCCGAGAATGTGTTTTGCTCCTTCGGTAAGCATTGCTTTGAAACCCATGTCTGCAACGCGTTTGCCTATATTGTCGGAATAAATCAGTTCGGTGTTGCGGAATACGGTTGGATTTTGTCCGAAATGTTTACGTATAAAACTGGTTTGTAATTTCACCTGTTCTTCAAATTCGTTGCTGTTCTGCAACGATGCAAGCGAATGTGAATATGTTTCGCCCAAAAATTCAACACATCCTGTTTTTGCAAGTTTTTTGAAACTTTCTATAACTTCGGGAGCATACTGTTCCATTTGTTCTATCACTGTTCCCGACAGCGAATATGCAATTTTGAACTGTTTTCCGTATGTTGTTATCAAGTCAAGCATAAGCTGATTTGCGGGCAGGTAACATTTTTCAGCCACTTTGCGAAGTATTGATTTGTTCAAAAAATCATCATAATAAAAATGATCTTTGCCTATATCGAAAAAACGATACCTTTTTAGTCTGAATGGCTGATGAATCTGAAAGTATAAACAAATTGTCCTCATAGTCTTATTATTTTGAATATTTTATTATTAATTGTTTTATATATTTACCACATGGTCATATATTTTACGGATTTTTGTTGCTGCGTTTTCCCATTTCAATGAGTTCACTTCTGCCTGTCCGTTGCGCACAAAAAATTTGGAAAGCGATGGATATGTAACCAATCCATACATCAAATCTGCCATTGCATCAACATCCCAAAAGTCAACTTTTATGGCGTATTTCAACACCTCGCTCACGCCCGACTGTTTTGATATAATGACGGGAATATTTGAACGCATTGCTTCGAGAGGAGATATTCCAAATGGCTCTGACACCGAAGGCATTACGTAAACATCGCTTAATGCAAACATTTGTTGAACTTCGTCGCCTTTCAAAAATCCTGTGAAATGAAAACGTGTTCCCATTCCGAGTTTTGCTACTCGCCTCAGCATTTTTTTCATCATATCGCCGCTGCCTGCCATTACAAAACGCACATTTTTGCAACGTTCCAGAACCTTGCACGCTGCTTCGATAAAATATTCAGGTCCTTTTTGATATGTTATTCTTCCTAAAAATGTTATTATTTTGTCGTTAACATTACGTTTTATTTCAATCTCTTCGCGTCCCTGAAAATCGACAGCATTGTGAACGGTTTCTACTTTTTTGGGATCGATTCCGTATTTGTTTATGACGATGTTGCGTGTAAGATTGCTGACTGTAATTACCTTGTCGGCTTGTTCCATTCCCTGTTTTTCTATATTGAAAACATTGGGATTTACATTTTCGCCTGTACGGTCAAACTCGGTTGCATGTACATGTATTACAAGCGGTTTGTTCGATACTCGTTTTGCCATTATTCCTGCTGCATAAGTCAGCCAGTCGTGTGCATGAATGACATCGAAAGCGTTGTTTTTTGCTATTGTAGCGGCAACAAGCGCATAACGTGCAACTTCTTCCATTAAGTTTGCTCCGTATTTGCCTGTAAAGTCGTACTTGTGTCGAAAAATTTCTTCGTGTTTTTCAATTCGTTCAATTGATGCGCAAAGGTTAAATTCTTTTTCGTCAACATAAGGCACAAGATTTGAATCTATCTGTATAAACGAAATATTTCCCCATAATTTTTCAAGTTCTATTTTCGTTCCGACTGTTTCGACATCGCTTGCATTTACAAAACGTGCGGCGCTTGTATCTTCGTCTCCGTATGCTTTGGGAACAACAAACAGAATTTCGGTATCGGTTTTTACCAAACCTTTTGTAAGACCGTAGCAAGCCGTGCCTAAACCTCCTGATATATGCGGCGGAAATTCCCAACCAAACATTAATATTTTCATAGATTTACATATTTATTAGCAAATTATACATTCATAATACAGTTTTAATCTTTTTTACAATCACAAAGTTAATATTTTTTATTTAAAAAACGAAATACGTTCATAAAATCCAATTAATTAACAATTAATCCAA
Source organism: Prevotellaceae bacterium (assembly GCA_031269545.1). GTDB lineage: Bacteria > Bacteroidota > Bacteroidia > Bacteroidales > UBA932 > JAIRKV01. Next base: position 4,654 of record JAISYZ010000189.1, on the reverse strand, counting down.
GTGCCAAATTTATATAATTTTTCCGAATTATACACAATTTTTAATAAAAAATGCAGATTTTATCATTATTCTATTTCAAAATCCAGCATTTTTATGTTGTTTATGCAGGCTTGCAGCTTGTAACCGATTTTTATTTTTGAGCTTGTATCGGGCAAGGATATTAAAATTATATCGCCGATTTTGAAACTCACATATTGTGAAATATAAGATATAATTTCGTCTATGTTGAAAGGCAAGTGTGAAGTATTGTATTTCTGCGAAATTTCGCCGTTTATGTTAAGTTGTAATTCAATATTATTGCAATTAATTTCGTTTTTCAAAATTGTTTTTGGACTTACAGGCAACGAAAAGTCGAAACATCGGGCAATGTCTGTCGGTCTGTTTTCAGATTGCAATTTTTGCAATATGTCGATTGCTGTGAAGCAAATTCCTGCGCCGATTTCTTCATAATATCTGTTTGCAAATTTTTTGTAAATACAGCGTCCTATGCGTGCGAGGCGAACAAAGACAGAAACTCCGCAAACAATATTTTGGGTAAATTCGGGAAAGAAAAAATTTTGGTTATTGCGTAATAATGATGTTTCGGGGCGCATCGAAAACACAGGTTCGGTATTATTTTGCAGTGTATCGGAAAAATTATTTTCGACAACAAAGATTTTCATTTCCGATTAAAATAATTTATTCATTTCTGAAATACGAATTTTTGTAAGCACGTTTTTTGTATCCATGGCAAAATCGCTGTTCATCATCCAGTCGTAATAACTTGGTTCTGTTTTCAATATATGCGAAAGCAAGCGACCTTTGTGTTTTCCAAAATTTACAATTACTTCTTCCTTTTCGTTGTAAACGAAACGTCCTGCATAGTCAACATTGCGCGATTTTGTTGAAAATTCTGATAAAAATGCCATGTCGTTCTGCAAATCTGAATAACAGTCTAACTGTGCTTCAAGCACTTCGATTGTGGCGCGTGTATCTGCTTCGGCGCTGTGAGCGTTATCAAGATTTTTGTTACAATAAAATTTATATGCGGCAACCAGCGTTCGCTGTTCCATTTTATGAAAGATATTTTGTACATCAATCATTTTACGTTTACGAAAATCCATATCAACTCCTGCGCGTAAAAATTCTTCGGCAAGCAGCGGTATGTCGAATTTTATTGAATTATATCCTATAAAATCGCAGCCATCGATGTAGGCAGCAAGATTTTTTGCTATTTCGCGAAATGTAGGACAGTCTTTTACATCTTCGTCATAAATTCCATGAATTGCCGATGCTTCGGGCGATATGGGAATTGTAGGGTTGAGCCGCCGAGTTTTTATATCTTCGTTTCCGTTTGGTGAAATTTTTATTATACAAATTTCAATTATGCGGTCTTTTGCAATATCAAGACCTGTAGTTTCCAAGTCGATAACTACAACAGGGTTTTTCAGATTTAATTTCATTTTCAATTAAATAATTATAGAGACGCAATATTGCGTCTCTATTGTTTTTGTCTTTGTTATTTTATTTTATCCAATCATCATTGGCATTAACAGCATCAGCAAATCGTCTTTTTCGGATTTGTCGAAAGGTATGAAAAGCGCGGCTCTGTTAGAATCTGCCAATTCGATTGATACGTTTTGCGAATTTATATTTGACAATATTTCTATCAAAAATGTAGATTTAAATCCTATTTCCATATCCGTTCCATCGTACTGGCAAGTAATACTGTCGTCTCCCGAAATCGAAAAATCCAAATCCTGAGCGTAAGATGTCAATTCGTTACCTTCAATTTTTAGTTTTATAAGATTGCTTGCAGGACTTGAAAATGTTGCAACGCGGCGAATACTGTTCAAAAGTTCGACTCTGTCGGCAGTTATTTTATTCGGATTGCTTTTGGGAATTACCGAATTATAACTTGGATAAATGCCATCAATCAAATGACAAACAAGCACATAGTTGCCCAAGGCGAATAAAACGTTTTTGCCGTCAAATTCGATTTTTACGTTTTCCTCTTCTTTTGTAAGTATCGATCGTAAAAGAGTTGCCGGCTTTTTTGGAAGTATGAACGATGCGGTTTGCTCAATTGTAACATCATTGCGAATGTAACGTACAAGTTTGTGAGCATCCGAAGCGACAAATGTGAGATTTTTGTTTTCTTCGTTCAAATCAAAATAAATGCCATTCATCACCGGACGCAGTTGATCTTCGGCGGTTGCAAATAAAGTGTTGTTAATACTTTCGAGCAGGGCTTCCGATGTAATTTCTATTGTTGATTTTGCTTCTGCATCTATTTCGGGAAACGATGGAAATTCATCAACATTTGCTCCGGGAATATTAGATTTTCCTGTACTCCAACGCATTTCAATTGATAATGTTGATGTATCAACTTTAAACGTCAAAGGTTGATCTGAAAATTCACGCAACGAATCGGTAAGCAGTTTCGCTGGAATTGCTATTTCTCCTTCCGATGTAACATTTTCTATTTTCAGTGTTGTAACAAAAGTTGTTTCGATGTCGCAGGCTGTAATTTTCAGTTCGTCGCCTTGCAGTTGAAACAAAAAATGATTTAATATCGGCAAAGTGCTTTTGCTGCTTATCACTTTGCTAAGCGTTTGTAAACGGTTCAGTAATTCACTGCTTGATACTACAAAATTCATAATGCTTTTTATTTATGTATTATTATATTCAAATATATCACGACAAAAGTAATATTTTTTTATTATTCAGCGTTATTATATATTAAACTATTTATCAACAAAATCCGAAAGATTTTTTAACAAAATATCGAAATCAATCCATTTCGCAATAGCAATGTCCTGATTATCACCCATTATCAAATAAAAATTATTTGTGTCTATCATCTGTAACTGTCCGTATATTTCTGTCGGTTTGTTCAAAACTATATTTTTTACAGTTAAAGATATTTTATTTTTATTTGTTTTCACAATCAGTCTGTACGATGGCTTTCGTTTGATAATATTATTTTTTTCTCTTTTACTGATATCAAGCATTTTTGTGTACTCAACTCCATTGAAATAACTTAAATAATTACGTATTTTTTGTTCGTTAAACGAAGTTATAAAAAATTGGTTTTCAGAATCAAACAGCATTAACTGATTTCTGGCATTTTGAAAAATAATAAATGATTCCGATGGATTTTCGATATTTTCGACTGTAACTGTTTCAATTTCAGACGGAAGATATTTAAATATATTGTTGTTGAAATAAAACGATGCATTTGTGCTTAAATAGTCTATAATGTTATCATCGTATCCGGGAATAGAAAGTACATAAGGTTGCTTTTTACCTGTAACCAATCCTACGCAAAGCGTGTCGAAACTTGAAATTTTGAAATCCAACTTTTTTGAATTTCCAGAAAAAACTTTAATATGAAATCCCTGTTTATTAATTTTTTCGATAACCTGTTTAGTAATATTTACCGACACGGGAAAATCGGCATATTGGTTCGATAATGCATAAATCAAGTTATCAACTATTAATTTATTTGTAGATTTTCCATCGGCGAGCCAAATCCCGTCTTCTGTTTTTTGCAGTTCGGTTTGTATAGAATCGCGTTTTATTTTTATTAAATCTATTTCATCTTGATTGACACCGAATTTTTTTTCGGACATAAATAATATCGGCGCGTGTATGATAAAATAAACTATCACACAAACAGCCAGTAACAGAAACAGTATTTTTATATTCTTCATTTCTTTTTCGATATTGATGTTATATTTTTTTATAACGTACAAAAATAATATTTTTTATTTTTATAAACAAAAAAATGCGGACTATAAAAATCCGCACATTGAAAACAAAAACCTTACAAATAAACTCAATTTTGCTTTACCAGCGTTACCGAGCCTTTGTATTCATTTCCATTTGAGTCTTTTGCATAATAATAATATACGCCCGGAGCTAACATTTTTCCTTTTTCGTTTTTTCCATCCCAGCCTTTACCTATTTTGTCTTTGTACAGGCAAACGCCCCAGCGATTAAATATATACAACTCATAACCAACGCCGAAAATATCATTAATTCCATCAATACTGTAAGGAGTAAATGCATTTGGTAATTTTCCGGTAATTCCTGTAATTTTCAGAATACCATTTATACATTCTACGATATAATTGTCTGCTTGGATTTCATCTTTATTGATTATTATTACAGGATATTCTCCTGCATCGTAACTGCTAATTGCCGAACATGACAATACAGGAAATTCTGTCAGGACGGTAGAATCATCGGCATATACAAATCGGTTGTACGTATATCCTAAAACAGGCAAAGCATCACCTACATTAATATTATAACTGTTAGCAGTAATTGTCAATGATGCAGGATTTACTTCTATCGTAACTGTTTTTTCTACTGGAGCGTAATAATTGTTTCCAGCCTGATTAAATGTGATGACGGTTGTTCCTGTGCTTTGTATTGAAATACGATAAAGTCCTGCGGGTACGTTTATATTCTGTACATCGACAGATGTTCCTGATGTGCTGAATGTAAGAGGCAATCCACTTGATGCTATTACCGTAATATCAAACGGGTTGTCGCCATAAGTCAACTCGTAATAACCATTATCAACATTTATAGTTTGTGTATTACACGACTGTAATACTTCCAAATTAAGGGTAACAATACTGTCGCACCCCAAAACTGATGATAA
>JAISYZ010000185.1 GCA_031269545.1 Prevotellaceae bacterium | reverse complement strand
TGCGTTTTGGCAATTGCGTGAAACTCCTCATAATAATCCTCTTTGATGGAATATTTGTCCCGAATGACATTCCACATGGTATAGAGGCGGTTTTCGATTTTTGCCGAATCGGCAGCATAGAGGTTGTGATATGCTACATGTTGGTTGTTGTAGTGAACGTCCAGAATAAAATATACGAACACTATCACGACAACCAGTGCCGCCGACATCAAAACTGTAATTTTTTTTGTTTTCATTAGCTTATTTTTTGATATGATAAAACAGGAAAATTTAACAAAACAAAAGTAAGGTATTAGTGTTTCTTTATTGTTACAATAATAATAATAAAAGATTATGATTTTATTTTTTGTCTGAGTTTATACTTTGTACAGTATAATAAATCACATCTATATATTTTTGCAAAGACACGCTAATCGTTAAATCTTTATTCTTTACTGTTCGTTTTTTTTCATCATTTTCAGCCAGCGATAATAGCCTGCAACCGCCAGAGACGAATATAAAATGTAGAGCGATGCTATGATTGGAATTTCTTTATAAATATACAGACAGCACGTAACAATATCAACCACAAGCCACACAAGCCACTGTTCAACATATTTGCGCGAAAGCATCCACATTGCAACAATGCTCATCGAAGTTGTAAATGCATCGGCATAAGGCACTTTGCTGTTGGTGTATTCAATCAGAATATATGTTATCAAAACATCAACAACTGCAAATACGCAGGCAAGATGCAGCCATTTTCGCAAAGGTGTTCGGCTTATGCTGTATGATTTTTTGCTTTCGGGCTTGTGGTTATTCCAGACAATCCATCCGTAAATTCCCGCCAAAATGTAATAGCAATTCATTCCAGCATCGGCATACAAACCTTGTTTATAATAAAGAAATCCATTAACCAAAGGCATAATCATTCCGACAATCCACAAGTAAATGTTTGCTTTGTATTCGAAATACAGATACAGCAAGCCTAATGTCGCACCTATTATTTGAAGTATCGTTTTGAGTTCCATTTATATTCAGTTAAAATTGCATTGATAAATTTACCATAAAATTACAGGTAGCCTGCGGATAATATCCCATATAATTCGAGCGATACAAAACGTTTCCATTGGCATCGTTGATATATGCGCTGCTTCCCCAGCCGTTGCTGCTGTATTTTTTGCTGAAAATATTATTGACGGCAACACCCAGATTAAACGTTCCTGACGATTTTGTCCGTAAGATATAATCGATTCTGACATTGTTGATAAAATATGCATCAAGCCGCAAATCGTTCTGCTTTGAATTTGTAACATATTGCTTGCCGACATAAACCGACTGCAAGGCAACATTCAGGTTTTCAAACTTAAACGACACAAGCGAACTGGCAATGACAGACGGCGAATAAGCAATATCAGTTGACGACATGCGATTTGCCGTTTGAGTATAAAGTGCGTTCCAGTCTTCATCATAATTGTCGAGATATTCGGTATAATCTTTAATTATATTTTTGCTGAAAGTTGTATTCACGTTCCATTGCAGCCAGTCGGTAAATTTAATTCCTAACATAAGTTCTATGCCCGAACGGTAACTTTTGGCAACGTTATCGGTGAGCGCTTCGCCTATATCGTTTGTTTCGCCTGTAAGCACAAGCTGGTTTTTATAATTCATGTAATACATAGTTGCGCCGAAATTGATTTTGTTGTTACGAAAATTATATCCCAACTCATAATCGTAAAGACGTTCCGATTTTGGAATAACATTAAATTTTGCATCGGTAAAATTGTTTCGTGTCGGTTCTTTATTGGCAACGGCAAGCGAAATGTAAGCATCGCTTTTCTCGTTTATCTGATAATGAAAACCGAATTTGGGATTAAAGAAATTGTAAGTATTGTCAACATTCAAGCCTTGCATTTTTGCGTTTATCCAATCCCAGTTATCGTTTTCGCCATGTATGTTATGAGTTATTCGGCGATATTGCAAATCGGCATAAAGATTAAGGTTTTTGTATATTTCATAATTGGCTTTCACAAAAATATTAGCATCTGTTTTATCGGTAGAATTTCGATAATATTCGTGATTTGCATCAAGATTTCCTACATAATTTTTCACCCATATCACATTCCCCCAATGGTCGCCAACATATTTGTTGATGCCGCCGCCAAACGATGCCGAAATTCTTTGCATTTTATAATTCAACGAAAAAATTCCTCCGTAAAAATCATTATACATTTGTTTTTTGCGAATAAGATTTGAACTTTCTATAGTGTTGCCGTCAACAATAAATGGCTGTAAACCATATTCTACAAGCGTTCTGTCGTTTTTATATTCTTCATAATAACCATCGCCTCGCGTATAATGAAGCGTTACATTGAAGTTCCATTTGTCGCTCAAACGCTGACTGTATAGAAGTTGATAATTGCGTTGAAGATAATTGTCAATTTGATTTTTATAAAAACCTTCTACATTTCCGTTTTCATCGCGTATTTCGCCGCAGGGATTATATCTGCGGTTCGATTTCATTTGTTCGGCATCAATTCCATCCCATGCGTGATATGTTTCTTCTTTTCCTCCGAATGTTATAAACTTAACAACAGCGCTGCCTCCGTAATATGCGCCCTGCGCAAAGTAAGAACGCAGTTTTGATGATGCTCTGTTGATATATCCATCCGAATTTATGTTCGACAGTCGGGCGCTGAAAGCAAAATGATTTTTCAGCAGTCCTGTTCCCAAATTCACAGTCTCGCGATGCGTATTGTACGAACCTGCCGAAAGCGAAACTTTCCCAGAAGGTTCATAATTCAACGATTCTGTTCGCATGTTTATGCTTGCGCCGAAAGCGCCGGCTCCGTTTGTTGACGAGCCAACGCCGCGCTGCACCTGAATGTCGGCAAGCGACGAAACGAAATCGGGAATATTAACCCAATAAAGCGAATGGCTTTCGGAATCGTTCAATGGAATACTGTTGGTTGTAACGTTTATGCGAGTCGGGTCGATGCCGCGAATACGAACGCCTGTGTAACCTATTCCTGCGCCTGCATCCGAAGTTGCAACTGTTGACGGCATAAGCATGAGTATGAACGGAACATCCTGTCCGTAGTCTGATTTTTCAATCTCGCTCTTTGTTACAAGAGTGTGAGTAAGCGGAGTTTTGTTTTCGGCGCGTGTGGCGATTACCTGAATTTCCTCCAATTCAAAAATTCGCGTTGTGTCGTTTTCCTGCGAAAATGTTCCGACAATTGCAGAGCAAAACACAAACATTGTAATAACAATTTTTTTCATCTTTTCTATTTTTTTTGATTAATACAGAAAAGGGGATTCTTCTCTATCATTCCCTACGTCGGCATTATCCGAATCAGGTAAAATGGGTATAATCTCAGCCCGTAATATTAAGGCACCCCTTATTTAATTTTTCACAAAAGTAATAAAAAATGTAAATATGCAAAAATAATTAGCATTTCTGTACGCGATGTCATGCCCGATTTGGATACAGATTATTAAATATCGGAATAATTTGATTAATATTGCATAAATTTTTGAATATGGGATTTGATAATTCAACTTTAGTTTTTGCAGGAATAATTCCTGCGCGTTTTGCTTCGACACGTTTTCCGGGCAAACCACTCGCCGATATTTTCGGTAAACCGATGATTCAGCATGTTTACGAAAAATCGCAAAAAGTTTTTGAAATTGTTTATGCAGCCACAGATGACAAAAGAATATTCGATGCTGTTGTAAATTTCGGCGGTAAGGCTGTAATGACCTCCGACAAACATAAAAGCGGAACAGACCGTTGCGCCGAAGCCGTTGAAATTATACAAAAACAGATGAACAGAACGATTGATGTTGCTGTAAACATTCAGGGCGACGAACCTTTTATTGCAGAAGAACAATTACGTGCGATAAAAAAACTGTTCGATAATGATGAAACTCAAATTGCAACACTTATAAAACCGTTTGCCGACAACGAAGATATTTTCAATCCCAACAGTCCTAAGGTTGTTGTATCAAAAGCAGACGAAGCATTATTTTTCAGTCGCTCGGCTATTCCTTTCGTGCGAGGCAGCGAAAAAGAAAATTGGCAAAAACAGTTTACTTTTTTCAAACACATAGGTCTGTATGCTTATCGTACCGAAATATTAAAAAAACTGGCTGCTCTGCCTCAAGGAAATCTCGAAAATGCCGAATCGCTCGAACAGCTGCGCTGGCTCGAAAACGGATATAAAATAAAAGTCGCTCGAACCGACATCGAAAATTATGCCATTGATACGCCCGATGACTTGATTCGTTTGATTAAAATGAAACATTGACATTTAACGTTAATAAAACGGATATTCATAATTCAGATAATGTTATTGTTTTTTTGTCTTCCCAAAATGTTTTGCTGTCTTCCGAATTAAAAAAACATAAGGACGAAATTTATTCGCCCTTACGCCTACAAACTATAATTTAAATAAAAAGACGTCTATTTCTTTTTTGGTGCGTTTTTCAAAGTCGCAACAAGAAACTTCCAGAATTTATCTACCGATTCTATGTTTACTTTTTCGGCGGGCGAATGGGGATGACGAATGGTTGGTCCAAACGAAATCATATCCCAGTTGGGATAAATGCCTCCAAAAATACCACATTCCAATCCTGCGTGTATTGCTTTGACTTCGGGCGTTCTGTTATAAAGTTCTTTGTATGTTTCCCGCATTACGCCAAGTATGGGTGAATTCATATTCGGTTTCCAACCGCTGTATCCGCCCGAAAATTCTACTTCTGCTCCTGCCTGACGAAATACCGACTCCATTGCTTCGGCAAGATCAAGTTTTGCCGTATCAACAGAACTTCGCATCAAACATTTTACTTGAATTTTTCCCGATTCTGATTTTACTATTGCCAGATTGGTGGATGTTTCTACCAGACCGTGCATACTGTCGCTCATACATATTACTCTGTTTGGACATCCGTAAATGGCGTCAATCAATGCTGTTTGAGTTTTTTTGTCAATAATTTCCTCCGGTTTATCTGTCTGTTCGACAAATATTTCAAAATCGTTTTCCTCTGCCCAATATTCGGCTTTAATGATTTCTCTAAGTTCATCTACAATCTTATTCAATTCCTGTTCTTTATTTTTTTCTATTGCTACAACGGCTACTGCTTCGCGCGGTATTGCATTGCGCATGTTTCCGCCTTCGATGGATGCCAGTCGCGCATCTGTTTTATTTGCAAGAATTTTCAAAAGACGAAACATTACCTTATTTGCATTTGCTCTGTTGAGATGTATATCTAAGCCCGAATGTCCGCCTTTAAATTTTGTAACACTTAATTTCACAGGAATAAAGCCTTCCGGCATTTCTTCTCTTTCGTAATTGAATGTAAATGTTCCATCCAGACCGCCTGCGCAACTTACATAAAGTTCGCCTTCGTCTTCCGAATCAAGGTTTATCAGTATTTCGCCTTTCAGCACTGTGGGGCTTAAATTCTTTGCTCCCGTCATTCCTGTTTCTTCGTCGATTGTTATAAGAACTTCGAGCGGTCCGTGTTCGGCAGTTTGAGATTCGAGAACCGCCATTGCCGCTGCAACTCCTATTCCGTTATCGGCGCCGAGCGTGGTTCCGTTTGCTTTAACCCATTCTCCATCAGCGTATGCTTCAATAGGATCGTTATTGAAATCGTGTATTTTGTCGTTATTTTTTTGCGGCACCATGTCGATGTGAGCCTGAAGGATAATGCCTGTACATTTTTCCATTCCTGCTGTCGCCGGTTTTGATATTATAACGTTTCCGATTTCATCCATAATTGACTTCAGCCCTAACTTTTTACCAAATTGAAGTATATATTCGGCTGCTTTTTTCTCTGCTTTTGAAGGACGTGGGATTTGCGTTAATGCATAAAAATTTTTCCAAACTTCGTTTGGTTTAAGTGTTTCGATTGAAACTTGTTTGTTTGTTGTCATAATAATAATATTTTATTTTTGATTTTAAAAGTATGTTATTTCATTTGTAAATCGGCTGGCAGCGACAGTATGTTTCCGAACTGATAAACAGGAAAACGATCTTGCAGCAATACATTTGTGCCATCGAGCAGGCTTACTTTTGCTATTCGCGGTACTCGGTAATAAATCAGTTCCATCCTGTTTTTTTTAGCATCTGCATCTGTCATTGCATCGGCATAAAACGATGATTCTTTTTCCAGCGTCAACATTACAGGACGCCCGCTGACATTGTTGGCAGGCGTCAATCCCTGCTTTTCCGAAAATCTGAATGCTATGTATGATTGCTGTGTTTGCGCAGCATCGGGAATTACATCAAAAAAATGCACTTCGGTCGTTCGTGTTGATCTTCCTGTGAACAGATGCATGTAATCGGCTTCCATCTTTCGTATTTCGGCAAGTACGGCTGTAAGTCCTTCGCCTGTGAAATCGCTTTCGCCGGTAACTATTTCAATGCGCTTTTTGCGTAATGTATTTATCAGTTCGGCAAATTCGGCGGCTTTGGTTTCTGTATTTTTCCCTGTTTTCTGCCAGCGTTCTATTGGCACTTGAACAATGCCTGTGTCGGTTTTCACTGTTCCGTAATAAACTGTGCGTTCCAGTGTATAATTTGAACTTGCTCCAGCATCTAAAAATTTTGTCTGCTGTTCGGTATTTGTTGCAAAGCGCGAAGACAGATTACCTTCGTATTTATAATTTCCCCAGAACAGCAAACCTTCTGCCGACAAATCAAGAAAATTTGCACGCGCATTTTTTATTTTACCAAAGTTGATGGTATATAATGTGCTTGCATCGGCTTCTTTGAACGGCATCATTTCGATTTTTCGTATGTGATAATTTTCGTGATTGCGCGTATCTACTTCGATGCCTAAATATTTTTCGGCATATTGAGCATAAGGACCTGCAACAAAAGTTTCTTTCTCGATTTCAATTTTTATTTTTATAGATGTCTTCGGCAACGCATATACGACCGAATTTGCAACGATTTGCGATTCGCTCGGATTGTTTTGCGCTTTCGTTTGCAGACATACAAACAAAATGACTGATAATAAAAATATATTTTTCATCTTCTTTGAATTTTATGTTTTCTGCAAAGTTATAAAAAATTTTAATTGCTAATGCATTATTTTTCATCAAAACAAATTATTTTTAAAAAACTGATACAGATTATACCAATTTTCAAAGCAAGCCAGAAAATAGCCATAAGGCGTTAGTCGGTTGCTTCACCATGCGGGTTCGCAATGGCGATAAGGATTAGAGCGTCATTGTAAGGGCGCAGCCTGAAGCTATCCAGAAATTTTATTTTTTTTCTTTTTAATATTATGTTTTTACACCGAGCAAAGTATAACAGCAAATGTTGTCAACGATTTGTTACTAACATTACCGAGCCTTTGTATGTATTGCCTTTTGAATCTTTTGCATAGTAATAATATGCACCCGAAGGCAGCATTTTTCCTTTATATTTTCCATTCCAGCCTTTACCTGTAAAATCTTTGTATAAACAGGATCCCCAGCGATTGAATATATATAATTCATAACCTTCGCCAAAAATATCGTTATGTCCATCTTGATTTGGAGTAAATGCATTCGACAATTTGCCTACAGATCCTTTGATTTTCAAAATACCATTTATATACTTTATTATATAATTATCTGCTTCGGCTCCACTTACTGTGAGAGGATATTCTCCTGCAACATTTGTATTTGCCACAGCACATGATATTGTCGGAAGGTTTATGAGAACAGTAGAATCTTCGCCATATACAAATCCGCTATATGTACAGCCCAATAGAGGAAAAGCAGCTCCTGCATCAACAGTGTAATCTTTGGCTTTTACAGTTAATTCTGCAGGATTTACTTCTATCGTAACTGTTTTTTCTACTGGAGCGTAATAATTGTTTCCAGCCTGATTAAATGTAATTACAGTTGTTCCTGTGCTTTGTATTGAAATACGATAAAGTCCTGCGGGTACGTTTGTATTCTGTACATCGACAGATGTTCCTGATGTGCTGAATATAAGAAGTAATCCACTTGATGCTATTACCGTAATATCAAACGGATTGTCGCCATAAGTCAACTCGTAATAACCATTATCAACATTTATAGTTTGTGTATTACACGACTGTAATACTTCCAAATTAAGGGTAACAATACTGTCGCACCCCAAAACTGATGATAA
>JAISYZ010000120.1 GCA_031269545.1 Prevotellaceae bacterium | reverse complement strand
GATAGCGCTAATAGTGTGAGTCTTGCCTGTAGCGTTCTTGCCAACCAGTAAATTAACCTTCTCAAGGCTAAATTCTTCAAGTCGCCACTCTTGCGGCTGTCCTGAAAATTCGCTGTACTTAAATCTTTGCAGTATCATATCTATCTTATATTTATCTACGGCGCTTTTGAATTTATCAAACATAACCGTAATGAATTTATTTCGACTGCAAAATTACAACATTATTGTGAAACAAAAAAAGTTTTTACCCGAAAAAAGATTAAAATGGATTTTCTCTATGTATTGCTATTATTTGATCTCTTATTTCTGGTTGTTTTCTGGTTGTTTTCTGGTTGTTTTCTGGTTGTTTTCTGGTTGTTTTCTGGTTGTTTTCTGGTTGTTTTCTGGTTGTTTTCTGGTTGTTTTCTGGTTGTTTTTCGACAAAGGTACTGTTTTTTTACAACCGGTAAAGAAAAAATGCCTGCAAACGGAAGTATGGCTATGCGTTTACAGGCAAATAAAAGTCAATTTAAAATGTGTAGTTGATTTTTTTTACTACTTTTGCAGCGTAAAACGATTTGTAAAAAAAGGACGTAATTATTATTAAATGGTTCAGCCTGAAAAGTACAATTGAATATACAGGAGAATGGAGTTATTTTTTTTTGAGGCGTTATGAAAAATATCCGGCAGTTCGATAGAGAAAGAAATCTTTAATATGATAAGCCAATCTGAAAAATTTTCATTATTTTTGTAAATTATTTTCATTAAAAAACGCACAAATATGGCAGACATTGGCTCTATTATCAAAAAAATATTCGGTTCAAAAGCCGACAGAGATTGGAAATCTACTCAACCTTACGTTGAACAAATAAAAAAAATATATCCTACAATTGAAAAATTAAGCAACGATGAACTTCGTGCGCATACAAAAGTTTTGCAACAACAAATTCAGGACAGAATAAAAAACGAAGAAGAAAAAATAGCCGAACTTAAACAAAAAGTTGATTATCCTGATATAGACATAAAAATCAAAGAAAAAACATACGATGAAATTGATAAGTTAGAAAAAGAAATAGACAAATCAATTGAAAATATTTTGCTCGAAATTCTTCCCGAAGCATTTGCTATTGTGAAAGATACCGCTCGGCGTTTCAAAGAAAACGATGAAATTGAAGTTACGGCTACCGATTTTGATAAAAACCTGTCAACAACGCGCGAACAGATTCGCATCGAAGACGACAAGGCATATTGGGCAACATCGTGGATAGCAGGAGGAAGTCTGCAGCGTTGGGATATGGTTCATTATGATGTTCAATTGTTTGGCGGCGTGATTCTTCATCTCGGTAAAATAGCCGAAATGGCTACGGGCGAAGGAAAAACGCTTGTCGCCACATTGCCGGTTTTTCTGAATGCGCTTTCAGGAAAAGGCGTGCATGTTGTAACCGTTAACGATTATCTTGCAAAACGCGACTCGGAATGGATGGGACCAATTTACGAATTTCACGGATTGTCGGTTGATTGTATTGACAAGCATCAACCCAATACCGATGCTCGACGCCGCGCATATCTTGCAAACATAACATTCGGAACAAACAACGAATTTGGCTTCGATTATCTTCGCGACAATATGGCAATCGGAATTGACGATTTGGTTCAGCAAAAACATCATTTTGCAATAGTAGATGAAGTCGATTCGGTGTTGATTGATGATGCGCGTACGCCGTTGATAATTTCAGGTCCGGTGCCTCGCGGAGACGATCAACTTTTTGATGAATATAAACCTTTGGTCGAACAACTTTATAATTTTCAAAGGAATTATGTTACGCAAATACTTGGCGATGCTCGCAAACTGATTTCAGAAGGCAACGAAACCGAAGGCGGAAAACTGCTTTTGCGTGCGCATAAAGGATTGCCAAAATACAAACCTCTTATCAAATTTTTGAGCGAACAGGGAATGAAAGCCCTGCTGCAAAAAACAGAAAACACGTATATGCAGGACAATAACCGTCAAATGCATATCGTTACCGACGAACTGTTTTTTGTGATAGAAGAAAAAAACAATACCGTAGATTTAACTGACAAAGGCATCGATTTGATTTCAAAAAAAGTTGACGATACTAAATTCTTTGTTCTTCCCGACATAGGAAACGAAATTGCCGATCTTGAGAAAAAAGAACTGTCGGCAAAAGAAAAACTCGAAGCAAAAGAAAATCTGCTTACCGATTATGCCATAAAATCGGAACGCGTGCATACCGTTCATCAATTACTGAAAGCATACGCAATGTTCGAAAAAGATGTTGAATACGTTGTTATGGACAACAAGGTAAAAATTGTTGACGAACAGACAGGACGTATTCTCGAAGGTCGCCGATATTCGGATGGTTTGCATCAGGCAATCGAAGCAAAGGAAAAAGTAAAAATTGAAGATGCAACGCAAACGTTTGCAACAATTACATTGCAAAATTATTTCAGAATGTATCACAAACTTGCGGGCATGACGGGAACAGCCGAAACCGAAGCCGGCGAATTTTGGTCTATATATAAACTCGATGTTGTTGTTATACCTACAAACAAACCAATGATTCGTATTGACCACAACGATTATGTTTATAAAACAAAACGCGAAAAATATAATGCCGTTATTAAAGAAATAGAACATTTAAGTAAAGATTTGAGCAGACCTGTACTTGTTGGAACAACATCGGTTGAAGTTTCGGAATTATTAAGTAAAATGTTGAAATTGCGCGGAGTAAAACATAACGTTTTGAACGCCAAACAGCATCAGCGCGAAGCCGATATTGTAGCCGAAGCAGGACAAGCCGGCGCTGTAACTATTGCTACAAACATGGCAGGTCGCGGTACAGACATCAAATTGGGAAAAGGCGTAAGAGAAGCCGGCGGACTTGCAATTATCGGCACCGAACGCCACGAGTCGCGGCGCGTTGACCGTCAGTTGCGCGGACGCTCGGGACGTCAGGGCGATCCGGGTACATCTCAATTTTACGTTTCGCTCGAAGATAATCTTATGCGCCTCTTTGGTTCTGAACGCATTGCAAAAGTAATGGATACTCTGGGACTGAAAGAAGGCGAAGTTATTCAGGCGGGATTAATATCGAAATCAATAGCGCGCGCACAACGAAAAGTTGAAGAAAACAATTTCGGTATTCGCAAACGTTTGCTCGAATATGACGATGTTATGAATTCACAGCGCGAAGTTATTTACAAACGGCGCAGAAATGCTTTGTACGGCGACAGAGTCGAAGTTGACGTCAGAAATATGATGAGCGATTATGCAGGAACTCTTATTGATAAAAATGCGGGAAATCTTGATTACGAAGAAATGTCTTTTGAAATTGTTCGTAACCTGTCAATCGAACCCGGATTTACGCATGAAGATTTTGAAACAGGAAACAACGCCGAACTTACAGATAAACTGCTCGAAAATATCGTCCGTTCGCACGAAAATCGCATGAAGTCAATTGCCGAAAAGATTTATCCTGTAATCAAAAACGTATATGAAAATCAAGGTTCGATGTACGAAAATATTTTGATTCCCATAAGCGATGGACAACGAATATATCAAATAAGCGTAAATCTCAAAAAAGCCTACGAAACACAGGGCGTTGAATTTACAAAAGTTATTGCAAAAACAATAGTACTTATCACTATTGACGAATATTGGAAAGAACATCTCCGCGAAATGGACGACCTGAAACAGTCGGTACAAAATGCAACTTACGAACAAAAAGATCCGCTTTTGATTTATAAATTTGAATCGTTTAATTTGTTCGAAACCATGCTTACAAAAGTTTGCAAGGACGTAACTGCATTTTTGTTGAGATCAACAATTCCGCTGCGCGACAAAAACGTTTCCGTCAGACGCGAAGAACAGCGCAGACGCACCGATATGTCGAGTTTGAAAACAGGACGCGAAAATTTAACAACAAACGACAGCGAGCAAAAATCAAATGCTCCTGTGCGCGTTGAGAAAAAAGTTGGACGCAACGAACCCTGTCCCTGCGGAAGCGGCAAAAAATATAAAAATTGCCACGGAAAAACAGCATGATTTTATTGAGAAAATTAGTTTTTGTTTTGGAATTAGTAATGCAGTAGAGATTTTTGTGTTGTTAATTGTTTCATTATTTTTTAGTGGTATTTGTCTTAAAAAGTAAATTTTTGTATCTGAAAAATTTACTTTTTAAGGAGCGACTAATTCTTTTTTCGGGCAAAAAAAATAGCGCCTGAAAAAAAATATACTTTGCTCGGCGTAAAAATGTGAAATTAAAAATGAAAAAAATAAAATTTTTCGATTAACGAAGTTAATCAAGAATATTGATAATTTACAAAATTATACTGCATGAAGTATAACCTATTTTTAGAATCTGCTTAAATTTATGCAGAACCTAAACCGCCTCTAAAATTTTAAAATACCAAATTGCAACTTTTTATACCCGTTTTATTTTAAATTTTAACCGGTTTTTGCTTTTTTACAATAAAAATCAGTCATATTTTAACATTAGCGTATTTTTCGTATTTTGTTATCTATAAAATACTTATGTAATAATAATAAAAAAAATAAATATTTTTTGAATAAATTTAATAAATATGTATTATATTTGCGAGTATAAAACATTTTGTATATGAAAAAGTATATGCATAATTTTATTCGGATGATTTGTTGCAGGCTACGGTTCTGCCGGCAACAAGGTGATATTATGTGCTTTTTACACACTACCCAAAACCCACATAATTTACTGATATACAGTATGTTGGGGGGGGGCAAAAATAAGTTTTCAGAAATACACATCAAAAATATTTTATTTAAATAAAAAGGTAATTGGTTTTATGTACAGTAAAACCAACTATTATTAGCTTGCCGCAAGGCAGGCGACAATAATCTTTCTAATACAAAAAATCAACTTATAAAGTTTTAACAATGAAACAAATAATTATAAATTTTTAAAATTAAGAAATATGAATAAAAAATTTTCAATGAATGATTTAAATATCATTAAAAAGAATGAAATGTTGACTAATAATCAATTAGATTTAATAAAAGGTGGAGTTAATGCTGGTGCTACTGACTGTAATTGTGGAGAAGCTAACCACAATAGAGATGGTGGTAAATGTGAATGTACACGAGGAGGAAACACAAACGCAAAAAAACCTTCAACTTTAGGTCAAGAAGAATGATAATTTGGTGTATAATATAATTTGAATAAAAATTATATTATACATTTAGAAAGCATTACTATATGAGTTTATTAATATCAAAATATACATATTTTTTTGTTTCAACAAAAAATAAATATTTAGCATATAATTCATGCTCAAACAGTTTTTTGGAATTAAGTAAAGATTTATTTGATTATCTCGTACAATGCAAAACTAATCCTGAATTAATAGAAGGCATAAGTGATGAAGTTTTAAAAATGCTTACCGCAAACCTAATTATTGTGAATATTGATAGCGACGAAAAATTTATACAGGAATTAAAGTTCAACACACACATGATTACATACTCGCAAAATAATATAGGTTTAACGATAGCGCCTACAAACGAATGTAATTTTAGATGTCCTTATTGTTTTGAAGAAAACAAAAAATCCGTAACTATGACAGATAAAACTGTTGACGACCTTATTGCCTTTGTAGCAAGCCATAAAAATGCTAAAACTATGGGTATAACATGGTATGGAGGCGAACCATTACTTGCTTTTGACAGAATAAAGAAAATTTTAGAAAAATTAAAATCTTTACCTGTTGAATTAACTTACCATGGAATTGTAACAAATGGATATTATTTTACGGATGAAGTTATTGATTTTTTTAATGAAAACCATTTGGATCACATACAGATAACATTTGATGGCAGTAAGGAAAGACATAATAAATTAAGACGGGATAAAGACACACGGCAAGGCTCGTATGATTTAATACTTGCCAATGCCGACAGAATACTGGAACGTATGCCGAAAACTTTTCTATCGGTAAGAGTTAATATTGATAAAACAAATTCAGATGATTACATCGAAACGGCAAAATACCTGAAAGAACGCTGGAAAAATTATAAAAACTTTGAAGTTTATCCCGGAATATTAAGAATTGATAATGAAGACAGAACAGACCTTGGAGGTAATGCTATGAAGCATGATGATATTGCAGATTTTTTATTTGGATTGGCAAATGAATCAAAAGTTTATTATGATAATTATTATCCTATATATTCATCGAAGGTGTGCTCTGCAACAAATATAAATGCATATATTATAGGAGCAGAAGGTGAGATATACAAATGCTGGAACGACCTTACCGATATTAATAAAATAGTGGGATATATTGATAAAAAAGAATTTACCAATCCTTGGGTTTACTACGATTATGTTGTATCATGTAAATGGCACGAAGATGACAAATGTGTTAAATGTTTTTTTCTTCCCGTATGTCACGGTGGTTGCGCATGGTATAAACTCAGAAATTTACGGCAAAACGGCAAATATAATCTATGTCAGGTATTTAACGATGAAGAAAGTTTGCAAAAATGTCTGGAAATATACTATGACAGAAAAATTGAACAGAAAAATAATCAAATATGAGAAAACAAATATTTATATTGATAGTGTTATTGTTTACTGTAAAGACAAACGCCCAAACAATAAGCGGAACAGTGGTTGACGAAAACCAGAAGCCAATGGAACAGGTAGATGTTGTTCTGCGTACAAATGACAGTGTGTTTATTGAAGGAACTGCGACAGATAAATTCGGTAAATTTCAATTAAATAAAAATACAGATACGCTTATAAAACGTTTGACGTTCAGTTACACAGGTTACCAAACAAAAACAATAAATGTAACTCACGGTAACGTTGGTGAAATTATTATTTTATCCGATACGCTGACTTTGAAAGAATCTGTTGTAATTGCCAGTAATACAATATTTAAGGATGGAAAACGCATAGTGCATCCCACATCAGAGCAAATAGAAAAATCGGCAAACGGTTTTATTTTGCTTGATAATATGCGTTTACCTCGCTTGAATATTGATATTACACAAAATTCTATATCTGTGCTTGGCGGCGGCAAGGTTGCATTACTTATAAACGGGCGCGAAGCCGAACGTGAAGAAATAATCACTTTGGATGCTAAAACAGTAAAGAATGTTGAATATTCGGATATTCCTACCGCTCGCTTTGCAGATGCTTCTGTCATTCTTAATTTTATCGTGGAACAACCGGTAAAAGGCGGTTCTTTTCTTACCGATTTGACAAACGGACTGACAATGATTTATGGCGAAGATATTTTTTCTTTAAAACTTTATAATGGAGCATCTCAATTTTCTGTATGGTACATGCCTCAATTCAGAGATTTAAAATCACAATGGCGCGACAACGAAGAAACATTTAAACTTTCGGGAGGAACTGTAAATCGCAAAGAATTGGGAGAACCTGCGCGATTCAGATATTTAAGAAATAATATCAGATTACGTTATAATTATTTTAAAAATGACAGAATGTTTGATGTGTCGCTGTCGGGCGAAATAATAAATTTTCCCAATGATGATTTCAAAAGTCAGTCCGTAACAAGTACAAATTTGGATACATTATTCATGATAGATAATTCACGAAATACTGCTTTCACTCCCCGTTTGCGTCTTTATTATCAGGAACCTTTGGGCAAAAATCAATTTTTATATGCAAGTCTTTCGGGAGGCTATTACAAACGAAATTACAGTCGGGATTATACGGAAACTCTACGCAACAATATAATAGAAAACTATTTTTATTCGGACGTGGACGAAAAGCAGCAAACATATAACGCATCTTTAACTTACGAAAATAATATTAATTTCGAAAAATCAGGATGGACACTCAACATTGACGGTGATATCAGGCACAGTTACAGTACAACAAAAAACAGTTACAATAACATTATAATGAATACCTCCACAGAAATAGATGTACATACAAGTCGAATGGGCGCATCGGCAGCGCTGTCAAAAGAGAGATCTCATTATTATATTGGAGGCGTTTTATACAGAAATTACCATTCCGTTGATAATACAAGTATTGAAAATTATAATCTTTATATTGGAGCTTCAGTTCGACAAGCGCTTTCAGAAAAAAGC
Source organism: Prevotellaceae bacterium (assembly GCA_031269545.1). Taxonomy (GTDB): domain Bacteria; phylum Bacteroidota; class Bacteroidia; order Bacteroidales; family UBA932; genus JAIRKV01. The sequence goes on along the minus strand of JAISYZ010000120.1, from coordinate 2,240 downwards.
AGCCTGTATGCATATATTATGATTTCATCCAATCAAAGCCCATCCCTATCTTATTTAAGTAATGTTGATCAATTTATTGATTCATTGCAAATTCGTCGAGGAAATCCCAATCTTGTGAATCCTAAATATCACAAAATAAGCGCATCGTATGAATTTGAAACATCCAAACTGTTTTTTACTCTCGAAACAAGATATTCATACACAGTAAAACCAATAATGGAAACATCATTTTTGGAAAATAGCCATATTATACGGACAGTTGAAAATCATAAAAATTTCAAAAATTTTGTTACCGATATTTATATGAATACCGATAAACTGTGGAATTTCATTTCATTCAATATTTATACAGGAATATCAATGTATTCAAGTAATGGAAATGCTTACAAACATACCAAAAATATCTTTTTTGCACGTGGCAGAATTAACCTTTTTTACAAAAAATGGCAACTGACATATCAGATTTGGAATAAAACAGATGATGATCTTTGGGGCGAAACCTTAACACAGGGAGAAGGCGGCGATAAAATTACCCTGTTTTATGTAACTCCAAAATTCTACATAGGAATTGGATGTTTCAATCCTGTATTTGCACAAAGCCGTATGAATACACAGATAAATTATTCATCAGTTGCTCCATACAAACGCTATGAATACATGGACAACTTCAAACGCGGCAAGGGCATTTTTGTGAGATTTGTAAAAACATTCAAATGGGGTCAACACAAAAATGATGTGGATGTTAATGAAAGCGATGAAAAAGCGGAATCAGCAATTTTGAAAGGAAATAAATAAAAATGTCAAATATAATACAAATGTCTATTAATAAAAACTCGTATAGTAATGCAAAACTATGGATTAAATGTCCATTTTATAAAACAAACAAATTTATTATTAATTAATTAAAATTAACTAATATGAAAAGAAAATTTCAATTAAAAGATGTCACGATTATTAGGGATAGTAATAAACTAACCGAAAATCAAATGGATTTAGTAAAAGGTGGGGCATCCGAAGGGGGTAAGGATTGTATATGTCCGACAAAAAACTACAATACAGCCGGAGGCAATTGTTCCTGTGATACTGGAAATAAAAATATTCCTTTACAAACAATAGTCGTTGCTGAGTAATTCTAAATCTCAACAATGTGTATGCCGAATACAATTTTGGCATACACTTTTTAATTTTAACGATTTAAATGAAATTCATCAAACAACAGGATGCAATGGATTGCGGAGCAACCTGCCTGCAAATGGTGGCGCAGCATTACGGGCGCAGTTATTCGCTCGAAACTTTGCGTTCATACTCATATATCGGCAAAGATGGCGTTTCGCTGCTTGGCATAAGCAGAGCGGCAGAGCGTATAGGCTTTCGTACTGTTGGCGGGAGGTTGAGTTTCGAGGTACTTGTGCAAAAAGCAATATTGCCCTGTATAGTTCACTGGGATCAAAATCATTTTGTTGTTGTATATAAAATAAAAAAACGGCATGGGAAATATATTATCCATGTAGCCAATCCGGGCAGTGGCATGATTGAATACTCACAGGATGAATTTTGCGAACACTGGATAAGCACAAAAACCGGCGGCGAAGATAAAGGCATTGTGCTGCTGCTTGAACCTTCCGGTACGTTTTATGAAGCCCAAGGAGAAGTCATAATAAATAAACGAATAAAATTTCTTGGTCAATATTTTTTAAAATACAAACGTTTTTTCGTTCAACTTGCCTTGGGTTTGTTGCTTGGCAGTTTGCTACAACTTATATTTCCTTTTCTCACACAGGCAATTGTCGATACAGGTATTGCGGGTAAGGATTTGAGTTTTATATGGCTTGTACTCATTGCTCAGCTTATGTTGCTGTTTAGCCGTACGGTTATTGATTTTATACGCCGCCGCATATTGCTGCACATAAGTACTCGCATAAATATTTCATTGATTTCCGATTTTTTGATAAAATTAATGAAACTGCCAATGAGCTTCTTCGACACCAAACTGCTTGGCGATTTGTTGCAGCGCATAGACGACCATAATCGTATAGAACGTTTTCTTACTGCACAAACCCTGAGTCTTCTGTTTTCGATATTCAGTTTTTTTATTTTTGGAATAGTACTGTTTATATACAGTAAGTAAATGTTCATAATTAGTTTATATCAAATATTTAGTCTTTCTTTGTATTCTGTTACAGTAAATACGATAAGCAATGGGAAAGATAAAGAAACTGGAATTGACAGCTATCCAGCGC
>JAISYZ010000088.1 GCA_031269545.1 Prevotellaceae bacterium | reverse complement strand
AGCAAAGAAACCCTGACCAAAACAATGTTAATCACGCCGAAACACCAATCAATCGCTCAACTTTTTAACCCTAAATTTTTTGAAAATTTGTAGGGTGTCGTATTGTCAAAGTCAGGAAAAAAAGAATGGGACACCCAAGTGTCAAAGTCAGGAGGTTCGAAATGCCTGTTTATTAAATCTTTGTTTGAAAATTTTTGCTTTTAAGGAACAACTATATACATTTCAACAAAAAGATATATACTTTTGGGCAAAAACGAGTATTCATTTTGGAAAAAACAAATATTCTCCATTTCGCATAGCGCTTTTTTCGTATCTAACGAGCAAAATATGAAACGAAATCAGTGCAAACCAATTACCGAAAATTACCTGAACATGCGAGAAAATTTTATTTGGGAATTTCATTTGGATGTTTTATTAAAAACAACGGAAGCCGCTATTTTTGAGCAGCTTCCATTGTGATTTAATGTAAAATATTATTACAGGGCTAATTAATTTCCACCTGACAAAACAATCAGCGATAATCCGGCAATGAAAAATAAAAACATAACCGCTAAAAGTTTATTAACTGATTTATTGCCTTTGACAAATTCTTTCCATATAAAAATTCCCCATATCGCTGCTATCATAGGCGCTCCCTGTCCCAAGGCATAAGAAATTGGCGCTCCTGCTTTGCCTGCTGCAATATAACTGAATAAAGTACCCAAAGCCCAAACACAACCGCCAAAAACGCCAACAAGATGAGTACTGAAATTTCCGGAGAAATATTGTTTGTAAGTTACTTTTTCTCCAACAAAAGGTTTTTTCATTACAAAAGTGTTGAATAAAAAGTTACTGATAAAAATACCCACGGCAAAAATAAAAAATGCAGTATAAGGAGTTGCAAGTCCTTGAGTAGGATGTTCAAAGTTATTCAAATCCATTGCAGATGCTACAAAACGGTAAAAAAACGACATCAATACGCCTGCTATTGCTGCAAGAACAATTCCTTTTTTTGCGTTTTTATTTGTCGCTTCATTCTTATTTTTTCCTGAAGCAATTCCATTGCATATTATTGCTATCACAATCAAGGCAACGCCAATAAACAACAATACAGGATCGCCTTTGGGTGTACTGAAATAATTAATAAATACACCTAAAACCAAAGCCAAACCAACTCCTAACGGAAAAGCAACAGCCATTCCCGCTATTGATACCGATGCCGCCAATAATATATTAGATGCATTGAATATTACGCCTCCGATAAACGCACTGAATATATGACGATTTTCAACTTGCTGAATATCTTCGACAAAACTTCTGCCTAAATTGCCAATGCTGCCCAAAGTAAAAGCCATTATAACAGCAAATAATAAAATTCCGACAGTATAGTCCCAGTAAAACAGTTCATATCTCCATGTTTTACCTGCTAATTTTTGAGTATTTCCCCACGAACCCCAACAGAGCATCGTGATAAAGCAAAATAGTATTGCTAATGAATAATTTTCGATTATAAACATAACTTAATTTTTATTTGATTGATGATTATTTGAATATGGTTTGTCTGAATATATAATTACATCACGCAAATTTACGGAAATGCCATCTTGCGGATTTAACCATTCAAACGTTACGGTATGAGATTGATCGGGCAACTGATATTTCCAAAATATTTCGTTACGGCGAGTACGGTAGTCTGTTGGCAAACTGACTGTTTCTACCTCATTGCCATCTATGCTTACCAAAACTTTTGCAATATAATCTGCATTTTTTGCAGGCACATTACTATTTCTTCCTCCAGCGCCTGATGACACATTGCCTCTAAAAACAACTCCGGTTCCAACAAAAGTAAATTCTCCTATATCAGTTATTCTCTTACGAAGTTCTCTGCTTTCGACAGGATATAAGCCATCAAAAGATTTTTCGTATTTAACAGGAATCGGTTGCTGACAAACAACAGTTACATTTTCGCCATCGATGCTACCTCCTCCCCTGTCGATTACCTGAATAGCCTGTTCGAAACTCATTTGATATGCCTTATTTAACGATATATCTGTATATGCAAAATTAATATCTTCAACTTCTTTCAGATTTTTCATCCAGTATTCAGGAATATTGCTGTATCCAAGTATAACGCCTAAAATACCAGCAACAGAAGCAGGATTACAATCGGAATCCTGACCACAGCGAGTTGCAATATCCATGGTTTTATAGAAATCGCCTTCGCCATACAGCAAACCTATTAATACGTATGCACTGTTAATAACAGCATCTATATTAAAAGGAACAAAAACGCCATCGGGACAACCAATGTCCGAACTCCATTTTTTTTCACATTCAAACCACGTCCTTTTCCAATCATCGGGAAACTGTTTGTGCCATGTTATCACATCGTTCATACATTTGTAATAATTGCTTTGTTCGGGAACAGTTTTCAATGCTTCGGTTACGATAAATTCAATATCATCCGAGATAAATGCCAGCGTATATATTGCACCAATATAAACTCCGCCATACCATCCATCGCCGTAATTCATTATATGTCCAATCTTATCCGATATTTCAGATGCGGTATTAGGCATTCCGGGCGACATTATACCTGCATAATCCGCTTCGATTTGATAGTCAATGTCATCTGCATGTGGATTATTTAGCCAGTGTCCCGATTGAGGAGGCATAATTCCATTAAGAATATTGTAGCGTGCAGATTGATTTGCATGCCAAAGCGTATATCCTGCCGTAGCAAAAGCCATTGCGAATGAATCGACCGAAGCATCTATTCCTAAACGGTCAAACACAGATACAAAAGTAAGATCCATGTAAATATCATCGTAAAGTCCGGGAGTACGGTCGTACCATTGTTTAATATATCCATCAGTCCAAATTATCGGAATATAATCTTGAATCATCGTTCCATTGTAACGAAATTCTGTAGGTCCGCCATAAGTGCATCCAATAGTTTGCCCAGCCCAGCCTCCTTTTATTTTATCCAAAAGTTGAGATTTGGTAATGGCATAAGTCGCAGGAATTGTTGAGGATGTATTATTATTGTTTGAACAACTTTCTGCTAATAAAATTATAGCAGCAAAAGTAATTAATAAAAAAATTCTTTTCATTTATTTTATTTTTAAAATTATTAAATATCAACTTCATTTCGATAAGGCACAGATGATTGCGCCCCTGCTCGAGTAACAGATATTGCGGCTGTTTTACAGGCAAATCTTACGGCATCTACAATAGATCTGTTTTCAGCCAAGGCAACTGCCAAAGCGCCATTAAAAACATCTCCGGCAGCAGTCGTATCTATAGCTTTGACTTTATATGCATCTATTATTTTGCTTGTTGTTTTATTGTGTACTAAAGCTCCTCTATCGCCCATGGTTATGATAACGTTATCGACTCCCATATCCGCTATTTTCTTTGCTGCTTCAAAAGCCGATTCGTCATCTGTTATCGTTATTCCCGAAATCATTTCCGATTCTGTTTCGTTTGGAGTTATGATGTACAAATTACTTATCAATTCTGCCGAAAGTGGCTGTGCAGGCGCCGGATTTAGAATGACTTTTTTGTTTTTCTCATTAGCGATTTTTGCCACAAACTCTACTGTTTCCATTGGTATTTCCAACTGCATCAGAATAATATCCGCTTCGTCTATTACTTCTTTTGCTTTTGCAACATCTTCACGTAAAAGATTAGCATTAGAGCCTGAGGCAACAACTATACAATTTTCGGCATTTGCATCTACTGTTATAAGAGCAACTCCCGAAGGATTTTTTGAATCGAACAATATATACGAAGTATCTATTCCTTCTTCTTCGAATAATTGATGCGCCTGATGTCCGAACACATCGCTTCCTGTTTTGCATATAAATATAGCCTGTCCGCCAAGACGAGCAACAGTTACAGCCTGATTAGCTCCCTTTCCTCCGGGATTCATGAAAAACGTGCCTCCAATAACGGTTTCACCCGGACGGGGCAAATGCTCTGTTTTTATAACCATATCGGTATTGGAAGATCCAACCACCAAAATTTTTTGTTTACTCATTGTCAATCGAAATATATGTCAAATAATATTATTAATTGGGATAACCCGGATTTTGATTAAGATTGCTGTTGTTTGTCCTTGCTCGTGCCGGTATGGGGAACAGTTCCGTATGATTATCTGCTTCAGTCGGTTTAAAATCGCGTGCAGCAGTCCATTTTCCAAAACGAATCATATCCTGACGCCTCGAACCTTCCCATGCAAATTCTCGCCCTCTTTCGTCATATATTTCGTCAAGAGTTAAATCGCTGGCTACATAATCGAGCAATCCTGTACGGCTTCTTACTTCGTTGAATAATGGAACGGCAAGATTGGCATTTCCTTGACGTACAAGGGCTTCGCCTTTCATCATCAAAATGTCGGCATAACGATATACAACATAATCGTTGCTCATACATTCGCCTTGCAGTCCATTTTCATATTCGTATTTTGCAAAACGCACGCCCTGATTATGACCGGCAGGATTAGACATATCGAAAAGCGAATTTATTTGTGGAGTAAAATCAACCTGCCAGCCGTACCACAAAAGCGGAGCTCCCGTTGCCTCGTATTGAGGTCCATAAAGCCATGTGTTACTTCTGTAATCGTTTGCCAAATCAAAGGTTTCAAAAAAACTTTGCGAAGTACAGAATCCATTCCATGTTTCGTCAAGAATGCCAAATGTCCTTATACTTTCCCAGTGAAGAGTAAGTTGGTGGAAACGAAATCTGCGCGCCCAGTTGCCGCCGTTGGCATAAACCTTGTCATATACTATTACAAAAATATTTTCTTTGGATGGCTGATTGTTTACTTTAAAGTTAGTGAAATAATCACCTTCAAGTTGAAGAGTTCCAAGATTTATAACAGAATCGCATGCATTGACAGTTTCCTGCCATTTGGGCGTACCAAACCATTTTTCGTGATTAAGATACATTTTTGCCAAAACAGTATAAGCAAACGGTTTTGTTGCTCTGCCGTAACTGCTTGAAGGAGAATCTGGAAGCAAACCCGCATTTTCTTTTAATTCTTCTTCGATGAAAGAAAATATTTCGGCTCTCGATTTTTGCGGCGGCACACTTATATCGGTAAAGTCCGTTGTAAAGGGTACATTTCCGAACAAATCTATGGCATTAAAATAAAACCATGCACGCATTACCTTAATTTCGGCTATCATATTTTCTTTGACAGGGAAATCGAGCGTTGCCTGCGAAAATTCATAGAGTATCTGATTGCATAAGGATATGCCTGTAAACAGAAAACTCCATGTTTGATAGATATTGTCGTGGTCGGGAGTGAATGTGTGAGCATGAAGGTCGCGCCAAACGCCGCCGTCATCCCATTGATTGAATTGACGGAAAGGACTTAATGCTTCATCTGTCGAAACTGTGATTGTTCCCCAAATATTATAATAATGGGTGTATCCAAGCAGGTGGCTGTAAACGCGTCCTGCGCTCATGAGAAATTCTTCTTCGGTTGTAAAGAATTTATCCGATGGTACTGATGAATATATTGTTTCATCGAGATTAGTACACGAAAAAATTGACAGTGTAAAAACTATTATTAATATCTTTTTCATAATTTGTTTATTTTTATTTATTAAAATGTTACTTTAACGCCTAATACAAATGTTTTTGTACGAGGATAAAAATCGTACCAGTCGATACCCGGCTGAAGTCCCGATAAACTTATTTCCGGGTCAATTCCCTTGTAGCCGGTAATGGTAAAAAGGTTTTGTCCTGTAAGATATATTCGCAATTTGGATATGTAGGGAGATTTTATAGCAAGATTATATCCTAACGTAACATTATCAAGTTTCAAATACGAACCATCTTCGATAAATCGGGATGAATAATATGCTCCTTCTGTATAGTCGTTGTCTAATGATGATTTGAGAATATTTTTTGTTCCCAGATAAGCAGGACCTTCATAATAAACTCTTGTCTGATTAAGCACATCATTGCCGACAGAACCTCTTAAAAGAAAACTGAAGTCGAAATTTTTGTAGGTAAAAGTATTTTGCAGTGAAAAGAGAAAATCGGGATAAGCATTTCCTATAATCTGATAATCGGCTTCGGTAATTCCATCTATTCCATCAAGGTCTTCGTATTTTGCTCCGCCGTTGCCATCAAAGCCAAGAAATTTAGGACCGTAAAAATTACCAAGCGACCATCCTTCTTCTATTCGCATTGTATAAATTTTCAAATCATCGCCGAAATAGCCCAAATTAAGAGCATCCATAGCATAAATATCACTTGAAAAACGTACTAACTTATTGGTATTATGACTTAAAGTTCCTGTAACGTTCCAACTGAAATCTTTTGTTTTTGTAACATAAGGTGTACCTGAGACAGTTAATTCAATACCTTTATTGTCGATAATTCCCACATTTGCAAACTTGGAACTGTAAAGATTGGGAGGCACAGGCACAGAATATGTGTATAACAAATCGGTTGTACGGCGGTTGTAAAAATCAAAACTTACATTCAGCCGATTATCAAAAACGACAGCATCAAAACCTATATTAAATTCCTGTTTTTTCTCCCATCTTAAATCCGGGTTCGGATTACGTCCGGGTTCATAAGTGCTTATCCACTTTCCATTGTAATAAAAATTGGATGAACCTTTTCGAAGAATAGCAAGCGATTGATAATTTCCAATTTCCTGATTTCCCGTAACTCCAAAACCTGCTCTCAATTTAATATCGTTTACCCATTCCACATTTTTCATAAACGGCTCGTTTGCAAGTCGCCAGCCAACACTTAATCCCGGAAACAAACCCCATTTATGGTTGCTGCCGAAACGAGATGAACCTTCGTGGCGAAGCGATGCGGTAAGAAGATATTTTTCCTTATAATTATACATCACACGTCCGAAAAATGAAATAAGTTTGCTTGATGATTTTGAACTCGACATGCTTGCCAAGCCATCTTTTAGTGCAGCGCCTGCTCCAATATTATAAAAAGAAAACCAGTCGTTATCAAACTTGTAATTCATTGCATCGTACGATTCGCCCCACTGTTCGCTGTACGAATAACCGAATATCGCCTGTATTCTGTGGTCGTTGAACGAGGCAGAGTAATCCAGATAAGATTCCAGCGATTTATATTTACCGTGATTATTATAGGTTTCTGCATAACCATTGTTACCAATACCTATAGGATAGTATTTGCCGTAATAATGTCCATAACGGTCGCTACTTTCGGTAAAAGATAAAAGAGTATTAAATTTAAGACCATCAATAATTGATAATGACGCATTTATGCTTCCCGTAAATTGCTTGCGAAGACTTGAATCGTCAAATTGCTCAAGCATTGCCACAGGATTATAATATTCCATAGCGCCTACATAATAATAATTTCCGTATTGAGCAGGCGTATTTTCGTCGGCATATACCGGCTCTGTTGGATTGTGAAACATGGCTTGACGCAGAATATAAGTATCGGCATAAACGCTTCTTGATGTTGAATACGTAGCGTTGTAATCCAATTTAAGACGGTCATTAATAAGCATTTGCGAAACATTTACTCTTGTTCGCAAACCTTCTTTGCTGCTTTTTTTCACAAGTCCCTGGTCTTTTGTCCACGAAATACCTGCACGATAACTAAGCGCACGAGTACCTCCCGACGAAGACAATTCGTAATTCTGCGTAACAGGCGACTGTGTAACCTCGTCGAACCAGTCGGTTGATGCTCCGTGATCGGAACTATTACTCAAGCCATACTTGTCAAGGGCAGCGCGAAATTCATCGGCAGTAAGCATATCGGGCTTCTTGTCAACTGTTTGCAAAGCGAGATATGATGAAAATTCCAGTTTGTTTGTACCTGAAGTTGCCTTTTTGGTTGTTACCAGAATAACTCCGTTTGTTGCACGAGTACCGTAAATAGCAGCGGCAGAGCCATCTTTCAAAACATCTATTGTCTGAATTTCATTAGGACTTAAATCCGACAAAGATCCGCCGACAACGCCATCAATAACAATAAGCGGCGATGTTCCTCCCGACATGGTTGTTCTGCCACGCAGTTGAATTTGAAACGAACCGTTAGGGTCGCCGCCATCTGCACGGATGATATTTAATCCTGCAATCTGCCCTTGCAACAATTGAACAGGATCGGTAATATTACCGCTTTTAAAATCATCGCTGTTAATAGAAGAAACCGAACCGGTAACTTCTTTTTTGGTAGTTGTTCCATAACCAATGACGACTAAATCGTCGAGCCTGCTTATTTCTTCTACCATAAATACGTCTATTTGGGACTGATTTGACACCGCAATTTCTTGCGTTGCATATCCCATAAAATAAAACACAAGCACATCGCCAGATGTAACGGTAATGGAAAAATTACCATCGACATCAGAAATTACGGCTGAATTAGTGCCTTTCACATTAATTGTAGTTCCTGAAAGAGGCGTATTCGATGCAGCCTCAACTACTTTGCCGCTCACAGTGCGTTTTTGTTGAGCATAACCAACATAAACCGAACTGACCAGCATAATAACTGTAAATAAAATTACAGCAAAGTTTCTTTTTACATGGGTATTCATATTTACTTTAATTTATAATTAGGGTTTTTGATTTCGTGATATTATTTATCTAATTTGTGCCAATTTTACAATATTGTTAACTTTTTGTTACAAAGTTACAGAGTAGGTATCCATAAAAAAGGACAAAAACAACATGTTTGGATAATCCCAAACCATATATTAATTTTCATATCAAAATATAAATATCTATATATAAACAATTTACAAAATAAAGTATTAATTATTTTTACACTTTTTTTGTCACATTAAATAATATTATTTCCTTTGTGAAAAATAAAATCTAACATTCATTTTATGAAACGATTAACTTTACTGATGATTTTGACAGAGTCGTTGTCGAAAGCGGAAAAACGATATTTTCGCTTATTTGCAAATATTCAGTCGGGAGATAAAAAATATGTGTATCTGTTCGATTTGATTGACGCAAAAAATACTGTTGACGCCGTTTACGCTCAATTTTGCAAAAAATACAACAATGCAAGTTTCAATATGGCTGTTAAACATCTTTATCATACGATAATGGACTGTTTGATATATTTGCGCCGCAAGCAGGACATACAAACCAAAATATTCGCTTTTATCACCGAAGCAGATATTTTATTTGACCGTGCATTGTTTGAAGAAGCAAATGAAACGTTGAACAAAGCAAAAAATATGGCTGTGAAATACGAAATGTATTCGCTGGGATCACTGGCGCGCCGCTCAGAACTTACATATTTGAATGCAACAAATTTCAAAAATATAAGCGAACGACAACTTATAAGCAAACAAATGAAAATTATTGAAGAAATGAAGTACAATCGAAGTTCAAACCTTCATTCACAACTTTATGACATTCTCAAACATCGACTGTTTTATAAAGGATACGCTAATTCCGAAAAACAAAAAGACAGTTTGAACGACCTTATTTTAAGCGAATTAAATATAGTTGCCAACAATTCGTATAAAGGATTTGAAACACAAAAATTACATTTGCTGTTTCAATCTACATATTATTTAGATTCGGGAAATTATAAAATGGCGATTCGTTTTTATCGAACATTGATTGATTTGTTTGAAGAAAATAAACACATGATACTCAATCCGCCTATTTATTATTTACAGGCAATAACAGGAATTTTGAACAGTTTGAGAATCGCTTCGCTATACAGCGAAATGCCATTTTTCATAAACAAACTCAAAATAATAGAACATAGCGATTATGCTGCCGATTTTAATCTTAATGTTCGCGCTCTTATTTTCCTGTACGAATTTTCGTGTTTGTTCAATACGGGAGATTTTATCGCTGCCGCCGATTTAATTTCAAAATACGACGAAGATTTATTAAAAAACATGTCGCTGTTACGATTGGATATTCAACTTGATTTGCTGATTAATTTAACGATTCTCAATATAGCCACAGGAGATATAAAAAATGCCAGAAAACACATGAAAACGATTATGAGTTCAGGAAAACTTTTTTATGTTTTGCCCGCTTACAGATATGTACGGTTGATAAATTTAATATTACAGGCTGAATCGGGAAATTATGATTTTTTTGAAAACGAAATAAAGTCAATCAAACGCAATATTCGTTACGAAAAGCATTTATATATTACCGAAAAACTCTTATTCAAGTTCATTCAAAATCATTATTTGCTGAAAGACAGGAAAGTGCGTGAAAAATTACGTCGCCTGTTTGAGAAAGAAGTCGTGAAAATAAGGCAAAACAAATACGAACAGCAATTACTTGTCATATTTGATTTTATTTCGTGGATTCAAAGCAAATTGACCAATCGCAAATTTAGCGAAATATTAGCCGAAAAAAAGTGATACGAACTCAAATCAAATAAAAAAGAGACAATCCTTAAAACGAAACTGTTTAGCCCTTATATTTTCAATTCATAAAAACCTCGCATTTTGGATTTGCAAGCATGTAATAAAAAAACACGGGACAAATAAATATTCATCCCGTGCCTAATAAATACGAAGTAACAAATCATTAAAATAATAATTTGTTATATTTATTATTCATCCTTTTCTTCTGCTTCGTAGGCTTTCAGCAGTTTATCCTGAACTTCGGCAGGAACTTGCTGATATTCTGCAAATTTCATTGTAAACGTTGCTCGTCCCGAAGTGATCGAACTTAATGTTGTCGAATATTTATACATTTCAGCCAAAGGCACTCGTGCTTTAAGTATTTCAAATCCTTTTTCGCTGCTCATGCCTTCAATCATGGCGCGGCGATTTTGCAAGTCGCTCATCACATCGCCCATGCTGTCGCTTGGAACAAACACTTCTATATTATAAATAGGTTCCATGATTTTGGGAGATGCTTTTTTGAATGCATCCTTAAATGCATTACGTCCAGCAAGTTTAAACGATATTTCGTTTGAATCAACAGGATGCATTTTCCCATCGTAAACGTAAACTTTAATATCGCGTGCATACGAACCTGTAAGCGGTCCTTCTTCCATTTTTTCCATTATACCTTTAAGAATTGCAGGCATAAAACGCGAATCTATCGATCCTCCGACTATACAGTTATAATAAATCAGTTTCCCGCCCCAATCGAGGTTATATTCTTCTTTCCCTTTAAGGTTAAGAACCAATTCTTTTCCATCGAATTTGAATCTGTTGTTTTCGGCAACTCCTTCGATATAAGGTTCAATCAATAAATGCACTTCGCCAAATTGTCCTGCTCCGCCCGATTGTTTTTTATGACGATAATCGGCAGCGGCAAGTTTGGTAATAGTTTCACGATAAGGAATTTTCGGAGCAAACAGTTCTACTTCTATTTTATGTGTATTCGTCAAATGCCATTTCAGGATATTTATATGATGTTCGCCCTGTCCGCTCAAAATTATCTGTTTCAGTTCTTTTGAATATTCCACAACAATAGTCGGGTCTTCCATGTGTGTTCGGTTTAATATTTCGCCGAGTTTTTCGTCATCTTTCTGGTCTTTTGCTTTTATTGCCGTGCGGAATTTCGGGTCGGGATATTTGACAGGCAGGAATTGCCATCTTTTACCGTCGCCGTTCAGCGTTTGGTCGCGGCGCGATGATTTTAACTTTACGGTACAACCAATATCTCCTGCCAGCATTTCGGTAACTTTTTCACGTTTTTTACCGGCAACGGCATACAAGGCAGAAACGCGCTCTTTGCTATCGTTGTTTGCATTTATCAAATCCATACTTTCGGTAATTTTTCCCGACATTACGCGGAAATACGAAACTTCGCCGAGATGCTGTTCTACTGCCGTTTTAAATATAAACAGCGATGGCGAGCCTTTTGAGTTGCAAGGAATGACTTCGCCTTCTTTGGTCTTGTATTCGCGCGATTCGTTTGGTTTTGGCGCAACGTTTATGATAAATTCCAATAAACGTTTTGTGCCTATATCTTTTTTTGCCGCCATGCAGAATATCGGAATTACTCCGCGCGTTTTCAATCCTGCACGCAAGCCGCTGCGGATTTCGTCTTCGGTAAGTACGCCTTTGTCAAAGAAAAGTTCCATTAAACTTTCATCGTTTTCGGCAGCCGATTCTATAAGCGCTGCATTCAGTTCTTTTGCACGTTCCAGTTCGCTTGCGGGAATATCCACCGCCTCAAAAGTTCCGCTATCATCCTTAAAGCGGAATAATTTCATTAGCAGGACATCGACAATTTCGTTAAATCCGTTGCCCGGATTCACAGGATACTGAACAAGCGTCAGTTTGTTGCCGAATGTTTGACGCAGCGAGTCAAGCGTATTTTCCCAGTTTGCTTTTTCGTGGTCTAAATAATTTACGGCGATAATTATCGGTTTTTCATGTCTTTCGGCATAACGCGCAAAAATTTCGGTACCAACTTCGACTCCGCTTTGAGCATTAATAACCATTATGCCTGTGTCGGCAACTTTGAATGCAGCAAAGGTTCCGCCCGAAAAGTCGTCGGAGCCGGGCGAATCGATTAAATTTATTTTTTTGTCATTGTATTCGGTAAACAGCACGCTCGAATATATGGAACGTTGATAAATCTGTTCTATTTCGGCGCTGTCCGATACTGTGTTTTTTGCTTCAACCGTCCCCCGACGGTCGATCACTTTACCGTCGAACATCATTGCTTCGGCAAGAGTGGTTTTTCCTGCTCCTGCGCTTCCAAGCAGCACGATGTTCCTGATTTCTTCTGTTTGATAAACTCTCATGAGTGATGTATTTATTTAATTAATAATTGTAATTTCAACGCTATTTTCAACCTGTTTTTGTGTATTAAAAATGCTTTATTTATTTTAAAACGGCTTCAAAGATATAAAATTATGTGAAAATACAAGCAAAAATTCATAATTTTTTTTGATTTTTAAAAATATCAACCGTTTTTGGAGTTGGAAATATTTGGAAAAAAGGCAATTATTTTGCATTGGCAAGATATATGAAATTGTATTGTTTTTGCTGAAAATTAAAGAAATGTTTTTGATTAATTTATAATGCATTTACTGACAAATATTTTTTTTATGACAATCAATAATATTTGTTTCATCTAATTTTAAAAGTTCATCTTTTGCTTTTTTTGAAACTATTATCTAAAATGTAATTTGGAATAATAAAATTGTCGGAATGGGGAACATGGTTGTCAGGTATTATATTTCAAATAAACTTTTTTGTTTTTTCATTTTTATTGGGAAATTTGCGATAAACAATTCTTTACCGGTTTGGTCTGAATTTTCCGTAATATTTCTCATTCCGTAAGTCAGAGACCAGCTCTGAATGTTGGCGAACGAAAATAAATCTCTAATATATTCGCTGTCGTCATAAGTGATTAGCCATTTGTGCGGACAGCGTTTCATTGTTTCGGCAAAACGCTTGTGGTCGAAACTCTTGTGCAGATTGCCGTTTTTGCCGTAAAGCGCCGATTTTGTTGCCGAATAATAAGGCGGGTCGAGGAAAATAAACACGTTTTCGCCCTCTTTTTGCACTACTTCTTTGTAATCGTAATTTGTTATCAATGAACTGTTTATTATTTTCCGCAAATCGTTGAGCCGCTGTATGCTGCTTTCGGTAAATCGTCCTGTAAATGCGCCTTCGCTGTATCCGCCGCTCAATGTTGTACCCGAAAAGGTTATGCGGTTATATACGAAAAAAGCCGCAGCACGTTCCAAATCATTAAATTTTTCAAAATTTTCATTTAAAAATTGATATAATTCTTTTCCTGTCTGATATTTATTTTTCCATTCATAAACTTTTGCTATTACCCCGTCAACATCTTTTTGCGTCATTTCCCAAAACTTGTAAAGCTCGGTATATAAATCGTTTATCCAATACTTTTTATTAGGAAAACGCTGTTTTACATACACAAACACCGACCCGCCTCCGAGAAATGGCTCTCGAAACTCGTCGAAATCAGGCAACAACTGTGCGATTGTTTCAACAGCGCGGCTTTTACCGCCGGGGTAGCGTAAAGGACTCTTTATCATCTTAATTTACAAATTTTTATACAAAATTTATTTTCCACTGCCTCGTCAAGCAAGGTATCAATAAACCTGATTTGTTCCTGCAAAATTGCGTTATCTAAAAGAAACGCTGCCCTGTCCCAGACAGGAATTTCGGAAGTCAGGTTGCCTTTCATTTTCGCCGAAGTCAAATTCAACACCGCTTTGCTTTTCATTGGTACGCCATCAACTTCTACATCAACAAGATTTGAATACAAAATCATTTTCAGCAAACCGTCTTTTATATCGCCTTTCGAGGGCAAAACCGAATTTGCAGAGTGCTTGCTTTCAATCAGAGAAATAGTGTCGTTTTCGATTTTCACTTCATCAACCGTAAAAAAGTATTGCCCACCGAGATAGTTTGTAATCGTAATCTTCGCTTTTGTGAACGTAGATAAATTATCCTTGGGCTGCGTGGTGGCGATTTCGCGAGATTGCGCCAGTTCGGCTTTCATTCGAGAAAAGAGCATAAAGCCTGTTAAACTTGTCATCAATCGAATTTGAAAAGTATCAATTTTTTTCAAATCGTGCATTTTTACACCTGTTTGTTTTGATATTTCGGCGTAACAATTTTTTGCTTTTGCAAACAACGGTGTAAAATTTTCGTTTAATTCATTCAAATTCCAATGCAACGCCGAAGAATGATAATTTTCAATTTCTTTGATTTTTGAAATCACATATTTATTATCAAATTGAAAATCAGTTATCTTGTTCTCATATCTATCATTTTTTACGGCTTTGTCGTAATAGGCAAAAATCACAAAAACATCAAGCAGCGACATCAGCGAAACGGTGTCCCATTGCAGAAAATCGCGGTCGCCGTCCGCGCCCTCGTCTTTGACAATAGGAATAACAGTGATTTTTTTGCTGAAATTAAGCGTGTTATAAACTCTTTCGTAAGGATATGAGCGTGTACGCTTGGGCGACACCCATTTCGATAAGGCAAAAGTATTGTCGCCGTCTTTCACAAGGCAACTTGCAGGACATTCGTTGATATTAAAACCCTTAATATCAACAGTTTGTAAATTTTCATTTAAGAAAATTTTATACCTTATTCCTGTTATTTTGCCTGTTATATTCATAATTTATAATGCTTTATATCTTTCATTTCCGCAAAGATAGTGTTTTTCAAAAAATAAAACAATAATAAACTTAAAAAATTCAAAATTGCTGTTATACTGAATATTTGCGAGGCAATATTTTTGTTGGTGCGATTGTTTTTATTATCATATTTTTGCCATTTGGAGCGTGAATGATTTAATCATAATTTATGTTCACTCAAAATTTCTATCCAAATTTTAATATATTTTTCTGTTATTTCTGTTGAATTTTTGGAGTCGGCAACCAAGTTTTGAGTATAAGTTTTAATAAAATCTTTGTAATTGTCTATAACTATCATTGTTTATTTTTTTACATCGTTAAAAATTCATAATCTGCTTTTTGCACAAAAATATCACCTTGAATATTATCAATTTTTGATTTTGTAACTTGTATTGCTAAATCCGATTGGTCAATGCCAATCCATTGTCTATTATTGAGTTGCGCTGCTTTTAATGTTGTTCCGCTACCGCAAAAACAGTCCAAAACAATACTGCCCTCGTTTGAAGAAGTTCTTTCAATTAAATCCAACATCTCGGCGTTCTTTTCTGTCGGATAATCGGGATATTGCGGGTCTTTGAACTCCCAAATATCCTGCACGCGCATTCCTTCGCGCTCATCGGCGTAAATGATTTTGCGAGGGTTGCCGTTTGCCGACCATTC
>JAISYZ010000077.1 GCA_031269545.1 Prevotellaceae bacterium | reverse complement strand
TTGCCGTTTTGAACGACTTTCCGTACAAGCGATTCCAGACCGGGTTCTACGATATGGATGTTCCCGTTGTTGATGGTATCGACTACCCGCTCATTAATGTCCACACCCAGCACTTTCAATCCCTTCCCTGCAACCACCGTCGCCGTAGGAAGTCCGATGTAACCGAGACCTGTAAAAATTATTTTTTGCATGTTAATTGTTAAATTATAAATAAATTTATCCTTTTACCCAACGGCTTAACCCGCGTTCTTTTTCGCTGAACTCTGCTCCGATTGTCACTAATTTTCGTCCGCCGGCAGAGAATGGGATGAGGTAGCCTTTTGAATTGATTTGTTTCAACGCTTCCTCAGCAGTACCATTGTTTTCCATTTTGAACTCGAAAACATAAATTGTGTCGGCTGTTTTTATTACAGCGTCGGCGCGCCCGGCAGATGTCTTCACTTCTGTCTGCACGAATTGTCCCATCAATGTAACCAGAAGATAAAAGATGAATTGATAATACTGTTCATTTTTCGTCTCATTTTTCATCTTGTCATAAGAGATACTTGCGTAAAAGGCTCTCATATTATTCATGAAACCGTCAATGTCGCCGGCACGGAGCGTTGTAACAAATTGTACTGCCGAAAACTTTTGAGTGGTTGCATATTGAGGCGCATAAGCAGGAAGCAATTCTTTCAGAAAACCGTATTTTACTTCTTCGTTGGGAAATCCCAGTATAAACTCGTTAAATTCTCTGCTATACCTCTTGATTGTCAGGTATCCGCTTTGATACAATAAGGGGACAGGATTATAATATTCGGCTTTATAATTCATAATATCATCAACGTCGATATGCACATTGTTTTCTAAATTTGGAATTTCAAAATTGCCTTTTTTGAGTATTTGAACAAGGAAAGTCGGCGTGCCGGTTTCGAACCAGTAACTTTTAAAATATCTTTTTTGAAAGGTATTCAGTAAACTGAACGGATTGTACATTCCTTCGCTTTTTCTGGCGAAATGATAACCGTCGTAATGTTTTTTTAGATCGGCAAACGTTTCTTCGTAAGAGAGTTCATTTTCTTCAGCTAATGCTTTGATTTCCGGTTGAAAATATTGAGTTATCTCTGTTTCGGATATACCGCAAATACCTGCAAATTCATTGTCAAGACTAATATCCGTCAAATGGTTCAAGTCGCTGAAAACGCTGACTTTCGAAAATTTGGTAACGCCAGTGAGAAAGACAAAACGCAAATTGGCGTCGGCGCTTTTCAATACGCCGTAAAATCCTTTCAGCGTATCGCGCATGGATTTATTGAGATCTTCATTATCTAATGTGTTCACCAGAGGTTTGTCGTATTCGTCCACTAAAACAACCACTTTACGACCTGTTTTTTCATAAGCGCGGTCAATCAGTCCAAGCAAACGGGAAGCCGGCGTTGTGTCGGCTTCATCTTTTCCCCATTGTTGTTCCAATCGCCTCAAATTCTTATCTAACGCTTTATAAAGCGAGGTAAGATCTGTGTAACCTTCCACATTAAAATCAATATATAACACAGGATATTCTATCCAGTCTTTTTCCAGTCCGGCAATCGCCAAACCATCGAAAAGTTCTTTTTTTCCAAGAAAATATGCTTTGAGCGTGGACAAAAAAAGACTTTTCCCAAAACGACGCGGACGACCAAGAAAATAAGATTTCCCCATGGATGCCAAACGATAAATATATTCTGTTTTATCCACATACAAACAATTATTTGTCCTCAAATCTTCAAAATCCTGTATGCTGAGAGGCAATTTTCTTATATTCAACATAGCCATATCTTTTATGTTTTTAAAATGCAAAGATAAATATTATTTACGATTGTTGATTTGCCTTTGGCGTAAGCCAAATCGTTAATTCAACGGCTTAACCCCGCTGGTGCAAGCGTCGTAATTTTTCATTTAATTTTTCTTGAATATTGCAACATATCCATTAGGTTTCGAAAACGGAAAACGGATACATGCCCATGATAATTTAAAAAACATATTTATACCTCTTACTATCGGATTGTAAGAATATCCATTGACTAATACAGCGCCTCTTCTTAATCTTATCTTTACCGGAGTAATAGAATATTTGCCTACAACTTGTTGTTGTGGATTCGAATAATAATCCAGAATAGCCTTTGGAGGATATGGTCTTATGTGATCAATACTTGTATAAAATTCTATTGATATTAAAGGGCTTCTGATAATTATATAACCATTTGGTTTTGTAATACGAATAAGTTCGTCCAAAAATTTAATAATACCGGGGTATGGAATATGTTCAATAACATGTGAACAATGTACAATATCAAATTGATTATCCTCGAATTGATTATCAAGAAAATTAATATTGTATGTTTTAATACCCATATTGTTTACTATTTCAGCAGAATCCTTGTTTATTTCAACAGCTGAAATATCGAAATTGAAGTTTTCGTGTACAATTTTGACAAAACGTCCCAAACCTGTTCCTATTTCAATGTAGGATTTATCAGGTTGATTTTCTTTCTTTTTTTTTTTTTAAAAATTGAGTACTTTTTTGTCTTCACTTTTATTACTCGCTTTTCCATAGAAATTTAACAATGTAATATACAATTCTTTCAACATATTGCGTTTATTTATTAATTTTGTGATACTTTAAAATTATGAAATTTAATAATTGCTTCTTTATAAATTTGATGCCATTCTTCCCGTTCTTTATCGTTAAATCTATTGTCGTTGTACAATGGGAGAAACAACAATCTTCGTATTTGTCTTGTAAATTTTTTATAGACAAACCGTGTATAAATTCGTAATACATAGAAATTTATTTTTAAATGTTTTTTGGCGGGATTTTTGTAAAGTTCATAAATATATTCCGCTGCCCGCTGATGATTTTTTCCGTCAGACCACTGAATAACTCGAGTAATTATTGCTTCTCTTTGTTGCGCCAACTTGTCGAACGAATCAACTTTTCCTGTTGCATAATATTCATCAATAAAATCCTGTATTTCATTTTCATTTCTCAAAGCCGGACTGCCGGATGCGATTTTAGAACGAACAAAATCATCCTCAATTGGCTGAATGATAAATGTAGGATTATTGTGTATCAACCATGATTCCATTGCGGTAGTGCTCTCATAAGCGCCCCATATATCACATACGTTAATTACATCGTATATAGTTTCTTCAGTTTTTAAAACCAACGTGTTAGGTTCATCTTCCAAACCATAAAATTCGGTCAGGGTTTTGTCTATACTCATAGGATGATACTTTAACACAAATAAAATGTCAGGATTCGCTTTTATGAGTTTTTTTAATATTTCTTTAACCAAATCTTTGGATTTTCGTGTTTTATTTAGACAAGAAACTCCTCCCAGAAATGTTACATATTCGTTATCATGATATAATGAATCAAAGCCCCATCCGGCAATTCCTACAATTTTACTAAAATCATTCTTGCCATATCTTTTTATAAAATTTGTTTTATGCAAAAATCTATCTGATAATAATTTATATTTATCAAAGACAATTCCCCCAGAAAGTTTTATATTATCGAATGTTCTAATATATTGCAGAAATAAATCTATATTTCTTTGAGACCATTCAAGATGCAAATCTTCATATAAGACATTATCATGATTATGTCCCCAAAAAAGCACTTTTGTTGCACCTTGAGTTTCAGTATAATCTCCTTCTGACGTATGTGTTACAACTTTTATTCCCAAAAAATGTGCTGTTTTTACGATATTGAAGTGAGGCAACGAACCTACCCCATTAGCAATAAATACTATTTTCGGACTATATTTCAGTAAATAGTATTGCCAATCTTTAAAACAACATTTTCGCACAATATTTAGTCCATATTTGATTTCCAAATAAGACAAAACAGGTTCTGCGATATCTACATCTCTACCTTTAGAGGCGTATTCCAAATCTAAAACATCAACTTTTTTCATATTTTTTTCTATTTACAATAAATTCCAATTCAAATCGTGTTCCTTTTTCCAAGTTCCGATTTTGTTTAAAAATGCTGATAACTTTTTCTTTAATTTTCATTTTATGTTATTTGATTTTAAAATTCCATTATCTATAAGCGCCTTTACTACAGGTAATAATGCCTTAAAAGGTATTTTACT
>JAISYZ010000018.1 GCA_031269545.1 Prevotellaceae bacterium | reverse complement strand
ATTTATTTGTGTGTAATTGAGAATTTTTACGTATATTTGAAAATAATTTAAACAAAACAGGATAAATAATATGACATAAAAAATAACGAAAAAATAACATATAAGCGTTAGCTTAATTTCTTGTTTGCTGAAATCCGGAAAATTTCAGATAAAATTACTGTACGGGAGAATGCGGACGCTCGCGAGCAATCGTGAGCTTTTTCATTTGTACAGTAAGGTCATTTCCGGAACCCCAGTAAACAAATATCAGTTCACGATTTTTAATTTTAAATCATTCAATAACATACAAAATGAAAAGCGACAAAATACATATTGGCAGTTTGATACGACAAAAAGTAAAAGAAAAATCATTATCCGTAACACAATTTGCAAAATTTATTAACCTCTCGCGTGGAGCAGTTTACAATATTTATGAAAGCACAAGTATCGATATTAATTTATTGAGGAAAATATCCGATGTGCTGGATTATGATTTTATTGAAAAACATTATGTTAAAAGAACAAATATGGATTCTGATTACGCAATTATCACATTTCTGGATGGAAACGCAATTCCCGAAACCTTACCCGAAAATTCTATTTTGCTTAAAAAAACAAATAAAAATTGATGTTTTTGTTATGAACGTATAAATTTATCATTAACTTTGTTTTTTTATAATCTGAATATAATATGAAAGGTTTTATGGGTTGATTTGCATTAATGATTATATAAGCAAGGTTTTTACTCAAACCGAGACACAAAAATCATTGAAAGACAGCACGTTGAACAACAGCGATGTTTTACCGCAAAGCAATATGCAAGATGATTTAAAAAATCTTTATCCGTCAAAAATTATTTTAGAATTGGACTTATACAGTAACAAAAAATATGAAAATGATTCTATTAATCCCGATTTATTATTTGTGCGTAGCGCTTTTTCAGAATCATCGCAAATTTTCAAAAGAATAAATTCTGATTACACAAAAGGAATGCTTTTAAAAATCACCGAAGATTTCGGAGCATATATAGACGCCGAATACTGGTTTAACATGTTCGCTTTGAACTGGAAAACAATGCCCAAATCAGATATTGCAACTGTTATAAAAAGGATTAAAAAAACAATAAAACAGTCACTGTCTGAAAATAAATCATTTTTGTCCGGTTTTTCGACACAAAAACAGTTATTTATAAAAAATTGTTCTCTAACTTTGCAAAAATTAAAAAAAATATTAATTTTGCGACACTTAAATATTCATACAGATGTACAGTAAAATAAAAACTATAGAAAGCAGATATGATTTGAATAATGGAATATTATCATATAATAGTTTTTATGGTACACAATATATAAGCGGATTTTTTAGCCCTGCAAGCAAAAGAAGATGGCTTGCTTTTGCCCGATGGAGAAATTCAATGGAATATTCCCATGCTTGCCAAAAGAATGGGTTGCGCTACTTTTGAAAATAAACATTGTCTTTCGTGTAAATTAGTTCCGGCATGCCTTGGTCCTTGCAGTCAAAAAATGATGGAATTTACCAAAGGGCAGGATTTTCAACCAATATGTTTAAAAGGCGGAATAAAAGCCATTTTAGATGACAATATAGAAAATTTTTATAATAATCTTAAAAAAGAAAAAATAATATGGAAAAAATAAAATTATTTATTTGCGGACTTTTATGTTTTTACATATTACCTCTGCAAGCGCAACAACCTGAACCTGCAATGCATTCAAACGAACGCAGTATAAAATATTTTGTAGAAAGCGTAGAGCAGGGCGGATGGAGAATTGAGCCATCAGTAAATCCTGATATACTGAACTTATATCATCCTGCGAAAAAAACATACAATGTTAAATTTGTTTCGGATATTGATTCGTTAGTATTTACGGTAAAAGCGGATGAACCTGTTTATTTTTCTGTTATTTACAAAGGCGACACTGCGCATACGGCAATAGAATTTACCAATCGAATGGCTAACACATTGTCGGATGCTGAAAAACTTTATGCTTTGAGCCTGTTCTGGTCGGAAGTAAAATATAATTTTGCATTTATTGACAAGTTGAAATTTGATTTGGACAGTATGTATAAAGCCTTTATTCCAAAAGCGCTTGCAACTGCCAACGATTATGAGTTTTATGATGTTATGAAACTTTTTGTCGGAAGTTTTCATGATGGGCACACAAATGTAAATTATAATGATGGTTTCCAATATACAGATTACATTCCAATGACAATGCAGTATTTTAATGAAGAGTTGTATATTACCAGCGTTAAAGAAAGTTTGAAAGATACCTTTCCTCTTGGTTCAAAAATTATAAAAATAAACGGATTGCCAACCAACGAATATATTCGGCAATATATAGAACCTTATATTGATTCGGATTTCAGCCCAACGGTTCGTTATTTATCAGTGGCTTCGACTTCCGGTTTATTGTCGGCTAAATTGCAGACGGATACGCTTACTGTTAAATATATTACGCCCGACAATAAAATTTTAATCAATCGTCTTCCGCGCGATGGACACAGTCGTGAAAACGAGCCGTCTATAGGCTATCAGCCCAAATATTGGAATAACCCTGTTGAAATCACATGGCAAAAAGATGGTATTGCAGCGCTTGCATTTAATACTTTCAATAATCAGCAAATTGATTTGATTGCTCAATTTGAAAAAATAAAAGATACATTATATCAAGCAAAAGGTATTGTGATTGATTTACGCAACAATCGAGGCGGAAACACTGCTGTTGGCTGGCATTTGTTGCAATATATTATTAAGGATGATTATTTTTTGAACTTTGCTTGGCAAACACGAATAAACAGCGGAGTTAAAAAAGCGGCAGGTAATTACAGAGAAGAAAATAAGGATTATTATAATAATAGGGCTTACCTTACCATGCCGGCAGATACTGTATTTATTCCCGATACGATTAAACGTTTCAATGTTCCGATAGTTGTTTTGTTTTCTACGATGACGGTTTCTGCCGCCGAAGATTTTCTGATAATTTTATATGAACGTCCCGACCGACCATTATTTATAGGACAACCTTCTTATGGCTCAACAGGAAGCCCTTTATTAGTTTTGGGATTTCCCGATAATGGTTTTGCCAGAGTTTGTGCGCTACGTGTATTGTTTCCATATTCAATGAAGCCTTTTTCAGAAGGTATTCAACCTGATATTTTAGTAAATTATACTTTTGAAGAATTTATGTCGGGCAAAGACAAAGATATGGAAACAGCAATACTGGAATTACAAAAATTAATAGATAAAAAATGAAAATATTAATTATTCACTCTTTTACAAACATATTTTATTAAATATCAATAAAACAGCAGCAAAAATATTGGGGAAATAATGTGAGACTTTATTTTTTTCCCGTGCAAATTTTGAAAAACATTTTTATTTGTTTGTGTGTAATTGGATTT
Organism: Prevotellaceae bacterium; assembly: GCA_031269545.1. Lineage (GTDB taxonomy): Bacteria > Bacteroidota > Bacteroidia > Bacteroidales > UBA932 > JAIRKV01. The sequence goes on along the minus strand of JAISYZ010000018.1, from coordinate 2,899 downwards.
TATGCTAATTTTGCAATTAGATTTTTTAAAATTTGAATTGAGCGCCAAATATATAAATATCAAATGGGAAGCATAAGAAAACTTGCAGGCGAAACAGCAATTTACGGAATGACTACAATCGTTGCGCGGATTATAAATTTCTTTTTTGTGCCGCTTTATACTCGCGTGATTGATACGGATGCTTTCGGCGTTTATTCAGAAATCATTTCGTATATTGCAATTTTGCAGGCGCTTTTTGCCTTTGGCATGGAAACTGCATTTTTTCGTTTTGCAAGCAAACAGGGCGCTAATCCCGGCAAGGTTTTTTCTACCATTCTTATATTTTTGGCATCTACATCGCTGGCTGTGCTTGCGGCGGGAATTATATTTGCTGACGATATTGCAAATGCTTTCGGATATTTCGGGCGCGGCGAACTTATCTGGTGTTCGGCGGCAATTCTGGCAATCGACAGTTTCACGGCGGTGATTTTTGCACGATTGAGGTATCAGCAAAAAGCGTTGAAGTTCGGCATTTTGAAAATAATTAAAATTCTGTCGGAAACGGCGTTTAATCTGATTCTTTTTCTCGGATTTCCGACTTATGCCGCTGCGCATTCCGATTCGTTTTTATTGAAATTCCTTTCGCCATCGCCAGACGGAGGATATATTTTATTTGCTATTCTCGGAAGTTGCATTATTTCGTTAATACTTTTTTTACCGACACTGTTACGGACAAAATTCAGCTTCTCTCCTACTCTATGGAAACAATTAATGATATACGCAATTCCTATTGTTCTTTCGCAATTGCCCGGAGTTTTGAATGACGTTACCGACCGAATTTTATTCAGATTTTTTTCGCCCGAAGGAGAATCAAGCAGCGATTTGGTTGGAATATTCAGCGCAAACGCAAAATTAGCCGTATTTATGACTTTGTTTGTGCAGATGTTTCGTTTTGCTGCCGAGCCATTCTTTTTCAGCCAAAGCAACAAAGATGATCAAAAGAAAATATATGTAGATGTAATGAAATATTTTGTCATTTTTTGCGTTTTTATTTTCCTTTTTGTCGCGCTTTATCTTGACATATTCAAATTATTCATTGGCAACGCTTTCCGCGCAGGTATCGGAGTTGTGCCTGTCATGCTTATGGCTAATATTTTTCTCGGCATTAACTTCAATCTGTCGATGTGGTACAAAATATCGGAACAGACAAAATTTGCCGTAAACATTACGCTTTCGGGATTGCTGGCAACTGTTATTATAAATGCTGCGTTTATGCCTTATTTTGGATATTACGCTGCCGCTTTCGGACATTTCTTTTCATATTTGATAATGATAATCGTCAGCTGGCGTTTGTGCAAAAAACATTATTTCATTCCGTACGAATGGAAAACAATCACCATTTACATTGCCGCTGGCGTTGCACTGTTTATACTGTCGCGTATTGTTGCAACATCAAACAGTTTGATTAACTTTGCGATAAATTCCGTATTTATTCTTGCATATTTATATTTTGTCATACGAAAAGAAAAAATTGATTTAAAAAACATAAAACATTTAATAAAAAGAAAATGAAAAAAATTATTACAAACCTTACAACAATTTTACTTCTTACAGCAATGATTTCGTGTAAACCAAACCAAACCGCAAAATCCGCTTTTTACAATAAAGTTGATTCGTTATTTTCTGCTATTTATTCTGCCGTCAACGAGCCGGGAGCAGCCGTGCTTGTTATGAAAGGCGACAGTCTTATTTTTGAAAAATGTTATGGAATTGCCGACATGCAAACGCAAGCGCCAATAACTCCCGAAACAAATTTTTGTATTGCTTCGGTATCAAAACAGTTTTCTGCCGTTGCTATTCTGCAACTTGCCGAACATGGATTATTGTCGCTCTCCGACAATCTCAAAAAGTTTTTCCCCGAATATAAAGCCGATTTTTATAATCGCATAACGCTGCATCACATACTCAGCCACACATCAGGAATTCCCGACACACGTCCGCGAACCGACAAAAATTTTGTGCTTTATTCTACCGATGTTGAATCGTGTGAATATTTAATCGACCTTGACAAGTTAAACTTTGAGCCCGGAACAGAATACGAATATATGAATCCTACATTCCAGCTTGTATATCAAATTATTCCGCGCATTACAGGCATTGATTTCGATTCGTATATGAAGCAACACATTTTTGACCTTGCCGAAATGACAAATTCCAGATATTTTGAAGACGGACGCACTATTCCAAACATGGCTCACGGCTATACTTTCGATAAAAGAAAAAACATTTATGTTGAATGTGATTACGGCGAAGCAAACTTTTTTGCCTCAAAAGCCGATGGCGGACTTTACACATCGATACGTGATTTTGCCAAATGGGAAAAAGCATTGCACGAAAACAAAATAATAAGCGAAGAATCGAAAAAAACAGCATATTCGCCTAAAATTAAAATAAATGCCGATGCCGAATACGGATATAATGCAAAGACATCTTACGGTTATGGCTGGTTTATACAGCAAAAGCCTAACGAACCCGAATGTATTTATCACCTTGGCGATAATGGAGGATTTACCATTTATGCAGGTAAAATTCCCGAAAAAAATATAATATTACTGTTTTTTTCAAATCGGGACGATATTGACCGAATTGCCACTGCCGACAGCATTTACGCACTGATGAAAGCAGAAAACTGGTTTGATAAATGATAAATTGTTGAGTTGTTAATTTGTAGAACAAATAAAAAATCTCTACGTAATCTTTTCTATTACACCGAGATACACAAAGATTTTTATCACTAACCATCCTGACTTTGTCACTGGGACACCCAAATACAAATAAACCTTTGTAGAAGCGAATATTTGCAGCAAAAATATTTTTTATGTTCAAATATGCGATTCTACAATGTCCAAAATAATAAAAA
>JAISYZ010000017.1 GCA_031269545.1 Prevotellaceae bacterium | reverse complement strand
ATTTATTTGTGTGTAATTGAGAATTTTTACGTATATTTGAAAATAATTTAAACAAAACAGGATAAATAATATGACATAAAAAATAACGAAAAAATAACATATAAGCGTTAGCTTAATTTTTGCCATGTTCGAAATCTGGAAAATTTTACATGCATTGTCTATACAAAAAAAGCGAACGCTCGCGAGCAATCGTGAGCTTTTTCATTTGTATGGACAAGGTAATTCCAGAACCGCGAACAGGCAATGAAAGTTCGCGATTTTTAATTTTATACACAATGAATTACGATTTACAAAATACAAAATCCATTGTTATCACAACGGCGGGAATTACAAGGCAATTTGCTGTTGCCCGCATAACTCATATTGTTTGCGATGCTTATTTGTGCGATGTGCATATCGAAGGAAATGAGAAAATCATCTGTTCCAAACTTTTGAAATATTTTGAAACCGAACTTGCCGGCTGCGGCTTTATACGAATACATCATGATACTCTTGTTAACGCAAAGTATATAAGGCAAATAAACAACAAAAAAAAGGAAATAACCTTAATCGACAATACCAGACTGAAAATTTCACGCCGAAAATGGGTTGTGATTAAAAAGCAGTTTATTGATTTACGCTAAACATCCAGTTATTTGTAAACTGCTACCACTTATTAATACCAAGCAACCACTTATTAGAAAGTTGATACCATGCGAACAAACATGAAAAATAATGTGTTTACTTTGTAAAAAATTAAAAAAGGAAAACTGTTACGCCTATTAAAAGTAACATTAAATTAAAAATTTTATAGATATGAAAAAAGTAAAATTCAATGACTTAACAGGAAACAAAGAAGTCTTAAAAGCAGAAGAACTGGCTGTGCTTACAGGAGGCCAAAGAGCGGAGTTATTAGCAAGTGCGTGTGAATCTAATGTCTGTCAGAATAACCGTCCTGTAGGAATAGAACTTTGTTCAAATGGAAGCGGCTCGTGCGTAAGCGGAGTAGGCGTATGTACTGAAAATACTTAGAGAACTGCCAAGTTTGTGTTGTACATAAATACACAATATATTATGTTACGTGTTTATTATCATCATAATAAAGTATTTGGTAGCACAGTCAATTTTCAAACTAATTGAGGATGTTTTCATGATATCCTCAATTAGTTTGAAAATATTTTAAATAATTCAAAATGAAATTATAACAAATATGAGCAAAAATAAACAAATAGTTTTTAATCATTTTTATAAAATAAGGCACGATATAAAAAGAAGTTATATATTAGCGCCTACTTTTGTTGATAGTAAATATTTATCATTCGTTAATGTAAATTGGTTGAGTAAAATTCATCCTGTTTATGCTATGATTTTTTCTTTTTTTTCAAAGCCAATCATATTGCAGGATGCAATCAAGGAACTGTCCTATTTTTTAGATATGTCCGAATCGGACGTGAAAACTATAATTAAGCCTTTTGTTAACAATGAGGAAAGCGTTGTAGGCAACTATGGAGGAGTGGAAAGTTTTTTTCCAAAAAACATAATTATTGATGCAGACCTGTTATTTGCTCCTGTTGCTGATTATAAGCCCGAACATTTTTCTTATACGGAATTAGATTTTCAACAAAGCCGTTTTTTCACTGCGCCTTTAACTGCAGGATTGATGATAAATAACGCTTGTGTTACAGATTGTGTGTATTGTTATGCAAATAAATCAGTAAAAAACAAAATGCTGTCTTTTGATAGAATAAAAGAACTAATACAGGAAGCAAAGCAATTACAACTTCAAAATATATCTGTTCTTGGAGGTGAATTTTTTCTTTACCGTAGATGGAAAGAACTACTTGATTTACTTCTTGAAAATGGTTTCAAAGATTCTTTAATTTCAACAAAAGTACCTATTGGTGAAGAAGACATAATTGCATTAAAACCATACAATATTCCTGTACAAATTTCTTTGGATTCTGTTAATCCCGACAAATTAGTGCAAATACTTAAAGTAAAGTCGAATTATGTCGAAAAAATAAAACAAACTATTACTTTTTTAGACAAACACGACATGGCATTTAAAGTGGCTACCGTACTTACCAAATACAATGATGATATAGAAAATTTGGAGAATTTACATAATTTTCTTTCAAATTTTAAAAACTTACGAGAATGGGGAATAAGAATTGCATTCAAATCCATGTATAGCAGGATTGATTTCGATAACATAAAAAGCACAAAAGAATCTATTGACAAAATAAACGAGTGGATAGAAAAAACAAAAAATCATACAAAAATTAATATAGTACATGCGCTTGATGCAAGCGAAAAATATTTTGATGCAGAAGGAGGCAGTCGAAATTTTAAAGGCTCAAGATGTTCGGCAAATTATTCTAATGTTTTTATTTTACCCGATGGACAGGTAACTGTTTGCGAACAAATGTATTGGAATCCACGTTTTATTATTGGCGATTTGACAAAACAGACAATTAAGGAAGTTTGGAATTCGCCTCGCGCTCTTGAACTTGCTTTTCCAAAAAAAGAAAATTTCAGAGATGTCAGTATTTGCAAAAAATGTACTATCTTTGACGAGTGTTACACTTATCATAACAAGTGTTACGCAGATGTGTTGAAGGCTTACGGCGACGAAAACTGGGATTTTCCCGATCCGCGCTGTAAATTTGCACCGAAATTTATTAACGAACTAAATCCTTTATAATAAATGAAAAATAAATTATTGACTGTTTTATGTCTGTCCTTTTTTGGACTTTCCTGTTTTGCTCAAAATTTGAGCGATGATTACAAAGTAATACATGTTGGCAAACAGGTAAAAGATATTGCTTATGACAACCCTTATGCTTCGCCTTTGGAAAATTATATTGCACGCATTCATTTGTGGATTGAAGGAAAATACGATACAATTTATTCAGGAATGACAGATGCTATTGTGCGACAATTGCCACAAAAGCCATATTCTCAAAAAGCGGCAGAATTCCTGTTAGGTTCTGAAATAGAGCAAGTTGTAATTTACAAAGATTCAATAGGTTTTGCTTTTAGGAAAGAGAAAAATTCCGATATTTATCTTGTAGGAGCTTCCGTTTGCGAAGATGGAAAATGGTTGGGCAACCGAGAAGGTTATTGTTTTGCAAAAAATATGAATGAATTAAAGCAATATATTGAAGATAACTCTATTAGAAATTTAAATAGTTTACGCCAATATAATCGGCAACAAATTGTTTCTACAGATACTCTGGCTTTTATCAATTATCTTAAAATGAATGGACAATTTCCTGTTAATTATTTGATTGATAAATTAAAAAATCATAAATTAGTGATTTATGGCGAACTACATTTCAGAAAAAATTCATGGGATTTATTGCAGCAACTGGTACGACTGCCTGAATTTTCAGAAAATACAGGAACAGTTTTTTTGGAATTATCAAAAAATGCACAACCCGAACTTGACCAGTTTTTTAAAAACCAGACAAAAGATACGAATATTATACTGAATATTTTTAGAAAAGAAGAAATAAACGGTTGGAATGACAAAGGAATGTACGATTTTCTGTTAGAATTATGGGATGTCAATCACAAATTTACAAATAAAATAAACGTAATTGCAACCGATATGCCCAGACTGTTTTATCGAAACATTACAAGCAATGAACAGTGTGATTCGATTTACAGAACTACTTGCGACAGAAATGAGATAATGACTGAAACAATCCTTAATACGATAAATAATTCGCAGGATAAACGAAATAATTTATTTATTGTAGGATGGGGACATGCTTACAAATCACCTGCAAAGCAACTCGCAGGATGGCAAATAAACGGATTATCCGCAGGATTTCTGTTGTCGGATAAAATTGGAAAAGAAAATGTTTTTTCGATTTTCACACATTCACCCAACATGTCAAATAATGGCGTTATATTTGGCAAACTCAGAAAAGGATTGTTCGACTGTGTTTTCGAACAAAATGGAAATATTCCAATTGCTTTCAACCTGTATAACAGTCCATTTGGAAATGAATTATTTGATGCTGCAGACATAAGATTTGATATACAAACAGGCACATTTGCAGATAATTTTGACGGTTATATTTTTCTTCAATCTTTGCATGAAGAAGTAAAAAACATACCACTTTACGAGCTCTATTCAGATGATTTTGTAGAAGAAATAAAACGTCGCGCTCGAGTTTGCAACATTGGCGACATTTTCGGCATTCATGCAGACGATATTACAAAGGAAAAAATCCATGAAATATTGACCGCATACATGAAAGAAAATGACAATAAAAGATTTTGGTTTGATAACAAATAATTCAGTCATTTTTTATGTAATATATTCTCAAATTTGGTGTTAAAAAATAAAATATTTAAATTTGCCCTGTTAATTACAGAAACAATGATTACAATTAAAAACAACAAGAAATTATTGTTGCAATATCTTCCCCTGCAAATTTTGAAAAACATTTTTATTTATTTGTGTGTAATTGAGAATTTTTACGTATATTTGAAAATAATTTAAACAAAACAGGATAAATAATATGACATAAAAAATAACGAAAAAATA
>JAISYZ010000011.1 GCA_031269545.1 Prevotellaceae bacterium | reverse complement strand
ACAGTATCAAGCAAATAATCGAAAGCCACAAAGTGATTGGAAGTTTCAATAATGTCATCAACAGGTACTGCATCTTCATCTTTGAATCCGATTGTGCGGGTTTCAAAAATATAGCGGGTTTGTTCTTCTGTAAGCCGACTGCCCTCAATTCGGTTGGAATTGTAGGCAAGATTTACCTGTGTTTTGTGATACAAGCCGCCTTTGCGCTTTGACTGTTTTTCTTCTGCGAGATATGCTGATAGTTTACTCATATTATTTACATTAACATTGTTAGTATATCCATCGGATTCAAATCCTCCCGCAAATTGATATTGTCCAACCCCATTTGGATTATCTCACAAAACATTTGTCAGGAAAACGACACAAAGTTAACATAAAATCCTCAATTACACATAAACAGATAAAAATGTTTTATAAAATTTACAGGGGAAGATATAAATTCTGAAAACTATTCACAACTAATTCATTTAGAAAGACATTATTAAATCCGCATTTAAAACATATTCGGCAATAAACCGTTGAATACGGCGCAAAGAAGAAGCGGATTTTGCTTCGGTTAACTTTCTTCTTGATTTATCAACGTTTACAGTTACGGCGTTATACTGATTAAATACATTTATAACCTCTTTTAATCCGTTGGTTTTTGCTATTTCTTTTAATGTCCGCTCAAATTCAGCCATTTTCTTTGCGAGAGCGTCTATTTTACTTGCCATTTCAGGGATTTTGTCAAGCCCTTTTATTTGAATATTAAAAATTTTTTCTATTTCGTTTGCCATATTAAATATTTTTATTATTTTTGCATCGGTTATTAAAATTTTATATTATGAATAATTTTTGGGATACATTATTAGTTTTTAGTTTTATATCAGACCCGAAAGGAACAGTAAAGGGTGTACGGAAAGGTATTTTAACTTTCTTCATTATTTGTTTAATTGCATTAGAAATAGAAGATTTTAAAAATGGCAATCCTATACTTTTGATAACAGTGGCTCTTACTATTGTTGCTTTTGCAGTAAAGAGGTATTGTGATAAAAAAACAAAGCCAAGACGCAAATAACTTTTCATGCTCACCTCTCCTTTATGAATTGGCATTTGACAGCCGCTCCGCTTTCGGGATTGTAGTCGTTGATTTTTTCAAGCCGACACAATAATTCCTCGCCATCAATCTTTAATTTAAACAGCCCTCTGAAATCTTTGTAACTGTTGTTAGGAAATAACACGCTTTCAATATCTTTTGGCGTCAGGTATATATAACATGTAATACGTCTGCCGTAATTGTACATTGCTATATTATACTCGTAATTTTCACGCAGTCCTTTTATAACAGTATCATTGAACAGCAAATCGTCAAAAGCGAGATTTACATTTTTGTTTTTGAACAAGGCAAGCGGATTAAAAACAGTTGCCGAAGCACAGAAAAGTAATAGATTATGTTTTTTCGTAAAAATATCGTAAAGAAAACATCCGAAATATCGGTTAACCTTGCCCGAAACTTCGGAAAAATCAAAAAGCGACAATCTTCTGAAAGTCGCTTTACTGTTAAAATTTGAACAGTGACCTCGGAGGGGATCGAACCCTCGACCCAATGATTAAGAGTCATTTGCTCTACCTAGCTGAGCTACGAAGTCGGTTTAACGAGGTGCAAAGGTAAAAAAAATTTATAATATTCAATACAAACCGTTTCTGAAATATCAATTCTTATTTGATTTTTGCATTATATTTATTTCCTTTTTATTCTTCATTTGCAAGCCTGCCGATAATTCCATCGTGAGTTGTGAATACAAGTTCGCGATTGCTTAACGGCGTTACTGTTGCGACAATTGTATTATTAAATTTATGTTTCCACAGTATTGTGCCGTTTTCGGCTTTTAATGCTACAAACATTCCATTTTTTGTAACAAAAAACACTACGCCATCTTTTTCGACAGGCATCGATGGGTTAATATCGTAGGTGTAACCTGTTTTTGCAAACCACAATTCTTCAAAATCGTTTCCTGCAGCCGAAATGCAAAACACGGTATCAACGAAGCAACGTGCGTAAACTCTGCTTTTATCTTCGGAAATACCAATAGTTTCGCGTACTTTGTGCCTGTTTGTTCGCCATACTGTTTTTCCTGTTTTTGCATCTATGGCTGTCATATAACGGTCGGGCGCTACTATAAATATTTTGCCATCGTTTGCAACAGGAATACATGCAGCAGGCGAGAAATGCAGGCGCGGATGTCCGTTATTCCATATCCATGCGAGAGTTCCATCTTTTTTGTTTACGGCATAAAGATTTGTATCCCATGCTCCGAATATTATTTTGTTGTCGTATATCAGTGGCGTACTTTCGATATATCCTTTTATTCCGCTGAAAGTCCAAATAATTTTGCCATTATTGATGTTTATTGCTCTGAAATTTCCGTCGCTGCCTCCGATATATACTGTTTCGTCTTCTATAACAGGATTTCCCATTACCGTATGATTTGTTTTAACTTCCCAACGTTTTTCGCCGTTTTCAATATTTAAACAATAAATACTGCTGTCGCACGAGCCGAAAATCACATTTGTTTTTTCTATTGCAGGCGTGGAATATACGGCGCTGCGGGTTTTATATTTCCAAATCGTTTCGCCATTTTGCAAATTTATGCAATATACATCTCCAAGTTCGTTTCCTGCAATTACTTTATTGTCGGCAACAGCGGCAGTATTTGTAATTATTCCTCCTATTGAGGTTTGCCATTTAATTTTTATGCCGGGATATAATGAATTTATTGAGTCGTTGCCCAAATCGTGTTTTTTTGAATGTTTTGAATAATATTCTTTTGTCATCGACAGCGAATACCAGTGTTTTTCGGTTTTTTCTATGGGATTTCTTTCAAAAACTTTCAACGAATCGGCATCAATGGTGAAAATGCTGTAACCTCCGACAGGTTTTTTATCTCTCAGTGTTGAACGGCAAATTATGGCAGGAATGCCATCAGCATCGAGAGCGCGATTGTGATGATAATGTCCGTTGAGAACTACGCGCGTATTATATTTTCTGATAATATCGGCAATTTCGTGTCCGTTATCTATTTGGTCGGCAGGTTCGATTAGCGGAACATGTGTAAATACAATCACAGGTTGCTTGGCGTTTTCCATCGACTTTAATGTGTTTTCAAGCCAGTTTACTTCGCGCGGCGAAACATGTGCATCGCCCATGCGTAAGACAGGTCCCGACGAAAATCCTGCAAACTGGATTCCTTTATGTTTAAATGCAACTTTTGTATCGCCGAATATTTGAGCAAAACGTGTATGTCCCGATTCTGTCCATTTTGTTTCGTGATTTCCTGCTATTGCGTAATATTTTTTGTTAAGTTTGTCGAGTCTTTGTTTCACTGTTTCCAATTCGGAATTTAATCCGTTTTCGGTAACATCGCCGTTAACAATTACAAAATCAACATCATTTTGAGAATTTACATCTTCGATGCAGCGCATCAAATCTTCTTCCGCAGTTGCCGTACCTGTATGTATATCGGTGAAAAATGCAAACTTGAACGGTTTAAATTCTTTCACATAAATCGCGTTTGCCACTTTGCGTTCTCCATAATGGTCGAACAGCCTGTTATCGCTCGGATAGTTCACAATTCCATTTTCGTCTTCGCCATTGATATACATCGCCGACGAGCCGCCTCCGTCAAAATTCATTGCATCATTGCATCCCAGGGCTTTCGACAAAACGTAAAGTTCGTTGATGCTCATTCCTGCTGCATTTGCGTTTCTGCCATCGACAACAACAAGCAACACATTTCCGTTTGCTTTGGTTGCTGCAAACGTGCGAGGATGCCGATTTTCGTTGAATGAATTTTTTTGAATACTGGCAGACATTCCGTTTTTCATAATCATTGGTCCTGCAACAATTACGTTTTCATAATTCAGATTATCTTCCCAATTACTGTCTGTTGTATCGCGTTCGATAATCCCGACTTTGTGTTTATCAATAACGAGAGCGGCGTTGTTCCGTTGCTGTATTTTTGTTTTATTGTGAAGAATTTCGCCGTTTACACGTACAAAATCAACAGAACCGCCGTTTTTCATATCAAAAAACGAAGCATTAACTCCCGCAATAGCATCAACCTGTTTGCACAAATGGCTTGTACGTATGAGGGTATCGCTTACATCGTTTATTCCGAGCCTAACGGTTGGCGACAATGTAATTTCTAAAATACTGATACTTTGTTTTGAGTCAAAGATTTCGATTTGCGCCTGCTTAAAAATAATGTTTTCGGCGATTTGTCTGGTGCTCCAATCTGTTTTGGATAAAATTTTTGAAACATCGTTTACTGTTGATTGTGCAAACGTTTGAAGCATAATTACTAAACAAACGAGCGTGAAAGTGATTTTTTTCATTTTTTGATATTTTATATTTGTGATATTTTTTACAAAATTATAAATAATACATTAAATCTGCAAGTTAATTTACAAATGATTATATAGCAGAGCATACGGATACAATTGTCGAACAATCACACCTGCATAAACCCGAAGACAGGCAAGCCGGAGCCGTTTTTTGATATTTGCGATGAATTGCAGGGCGATTATCCCAAATCGTTTATGTGGACAGGCTGGCATCCGCAGTGCCGCTGTGTAATGACTCCGATACTCGCAGGTTCTGACGATTTCAGAAAAATGACAGATGCCGAAGTTGAAGGGAAAAAGTATGTGCCGAAGCAGATTACCAAAATACCGGGTAATTTTAGCGACTGGTTAAAAATTAATGCCGACAGAATAGCACAGGCGCAGGACAGAGGAACACTGCCATACTGGTTACATGATAATTCTGTTTTACTGCAAAAATCGGGATTAACAGGGAGTAAGGGATTTGTGCCTCTATCCACGAAAGGCGTATTATTATCCGATCCTTTTATGGTTAATTCATTCTTGAATCTCGTTGATTTTATGCGGGCAAAGGTTGCACCGCAACTGCGCAAAATAGCGTTTGAGATTGCCATGAAAAATGAAAAATACATACGTGAAGGCGATGTGTTCTACATGAAAGGCGCAAAATACAACAGAACGGAACAGCAGACGGCACAGAAACTTACAAAAGCAAATTACTATGTTGTTTTCCCAAACCGAAAACAGATTAAGGAAATTAAGATACTGGAAGGCGATAAAAGCAAACGTATAAACGATGTATATATCTACGATAAGAGAACATATATACAGCGGAAAGTTGATTTAAAAACAGTAAACAGCGGCTCAAAAGAAGCGATTATATCTCATATAGAAAGCGGATCAGGGCAAGCACCTGTTATTGCACTTGATATTATTGCCAGAATAACTAAACGCGATTTAATTGCTGCCATTCGTACAGGGTGGACAAAGAATACAAAAGAACTTTTAGTAAATTATAGAGGGCAATGGTATATAATAGATAGAGAGAAAACTTTTGCTAAAGAATATCTAATGAAAGTATTAAAATAAAAGGGGCTGTCTCAAAAGTATTTTTTGTGTCAGCCTTTTGTTTTTTTTCAAAAATACTATCAAATTATTTGGATATTAGCCCATAATTTTGTATCTTTGCATCTGAAAATCAAAGATATAATATACGATATGAAACCAGTTTTTAAGGAATATAATCAAGGTCAGACAATGCTTTTTCCAGTAAGTCTGGATAGCAAAATTGCACAGGATTCGCCTGTTCGATTGGTAAATCAAGTGGTAGATA
>JAISYZ010000243.1 GCA_031269545.1 Prevotellaceae bacterium | reverse complement strand
ACCTTTGTAGAAGCGAATATTTGCAGCAAAAATATTTTTTATGTTCAAATATGCGATTCTACAATGTCCAAAATAATAAAAAAAAGAATGGGACACCCAAGTGTCAAAGTCAGGAAATATCTGAATCGAATAAGGAATCAACTAATAAAAACTTCTGTGCAACTCCAAATGGTTTTTAGATTTTTTCCATAACTATTTTATATAAAGATAATTATTTTGAAATTTTACCACTTTTCTTTGTGAATTTTTTCAGGGTTCCATTTATCTTTAGGCGATTCTTTCATGCTCGGATAACCTATCGGAATCACGCACAGCGATTGAATATTATCGGGATGCTGTGTTACTTTTTTCACTGCGTTCATTCTATTTGCGTAAGGATAACTTGCCGTCCAGACAGCGCCAAGATCCATTGCTTCGGCTGCAAGCAAAATATTTTCGGTAGCGGCGGAGCAATCGACGAACCAATATTCGGATTTTGTAGTATCGGCGCAAACAATTATTGCAAGTGCAGCTTTTTGCAGCATTTTTGCATAAGGGAGATTTGCAGCCAACGAATCTAATGTTATTCTTTCGCTTATTACAATAAATTCCCATGGTTGAGTATTTTTGCCTGTCGGAGCAGCCATTCCTGCCCGCAACAATTTTTCAATTTTCTCAGGTTCTACCTGTTTTCCTTCAATATAATCTCTCACGCTTTTGCGATTTGCAATATTTTCCAGCACAACTTCGGCGGAAGATTTTGATGTTTTACTGTTATCGCCGCATGATGTTAAAATGTTTGCTGCAATAAACAGTATAATGCTCGTATAGATAAATTTTATCTTCATAATTTTTATAATTTAATTTGTTTATTTAATTCATACATAATGCCTTATACGCTTATTAACAAGGTATAAGACGAGTGGGAGAGGAGATACTTTTTTATAACTGAATATTGTTATATCTGTATTTCAATCTGTTAACATATCAAGCCAAAGCATCATCCTTGTCGTCATAATCTTCGTCCTGTTCATCATCTACAATGAAATCGTCATCATGACTCATGCCAAACAAGTCTTTTTCAATATCATCCGTTATGTCGTTGTCAACTTTAACCGAAACTTTTATTAGATAACTTACATCATCGGTATCAAGCATTATTGCATGAAAAAAATCACCGTTGCCTTTTTCTACTTTCAAAATGTAATCTCTCCATCCAGATGGATATTTTTCATTTAACAGTTCAATAAGTTTAGGCGCAAGTTGATTATAATTAACAACAAGTCTGCGCTTTGCAGGAGGTTGATTTGTTGTTAAAGGTTTATTTTCCTTAACGTTAATTTCTTTTTCAACAACCTTAACTTCTTTTTCAACTACTTTTTTATCTGTTTTTTCTTTTGGTTTTTTAACCGGTTTTGATGTTGTTGCGGTTTTTTTTACAGTTTTTTTTGTAGTTTTTTTAGTTTCTTTCTTTGCTTTTGTTTTAGTTTCTTTTTTATTCGTCGTTGCCATAGTAATTTTTATAAAAGTTGTGCAAGTTTAATATCAATTTTTTAATCACAAAAAAAAATTTTAGCGCTTATAAATGTTTTTGGATTTTGATGTTCAACTAAATATTGTTTATCAGCAATATATGCAAAACGATTATTTTAAAAATTAAAATTTTTTAACAAATCAAGTATTTTGTCCTATAATTTATATTATGTTAAGTTTGTATATTAACAATTTTAATATCAATATATTATAATATTTTTATCTATTTGGAAATAAATTTTGAATTTTTACAAAAATTTTAGTCTTTTTCAATGTGGTTTGCATTAAATTTTCACATTATAAATTTGTATAGACCTGTTTTTCGTTCGTATGTCGGAAATTTTATCTAAATTTGTTGTCAAATTAATTTAAAGTAAAAATTATGAAAAAAATATTTTTATTGCTGCTTATAATCTTGTCATTATCGGCAAATGCTCAAAGCAAAAATTTTCACGATTTTTCTGTTAAAACTATTGACGGAAACGATTTTTCCCTGTCCGAATTAAAAGGTAAAAAGGTTATGGTTGTGAATGTTGCATCGAAATGCGGACTTACGCCTCAATACAGGCAGTTGCAAGCGTTGTTTGAAAAATACGGCAACGGCAATTTTGCCATAATCGCTTTTCCTGCAAATAATTTCGGCGCACAGGAACCCGGTACAAACGCAGAAATAAAGGAATTTTGCAGCGCCAATTACGGAGTTACATTTTTGATGATGGAAAAAATATCTGTCAAAGGCGACGACATCGCTCCTGTCTATAAGTGGCTTACGCAAAAAGCCGAAAATGGCAAGGAAGATGCCGAAGTTACATGGAATTTTCAAAAGTTTTTGATTGATGAAAATGGAAATTGGATAAAATCATTTTCGCCACGTACAAATCCTGATAATGAGGAAATTATGAAATGGATTGAGAATAAATGAATAATTTTCAAATAAGATTTTGCACTGCAGATGATTATGCATTGGTTTTTGAACTTTTGAAACAATTGTGGACTGATGTACAGTTGAATTATGAAACGCTTCAAACTGTTTATGAAAATGCTTTAAAATCAGACAGGCAAAAACTAATTATCGGATTGATTGACAATAAAATAATAGGGTTTTGTTCGTTGACAGTCAAGAATAGTTTATGGCAATCTGGAAATTTAGGACATATAGATGAATTAGTTGTAGATGAAAACTTTCGCAAATATGGAATTGGGAAAAAACTAATGGATGCAATTACAAAAATTGCAAAGGAAAATAACTGTAAGCAAACAGAATTAAGCTCTGCATTTCATCGAAAAGAAGCGCATCAATTTTACGAAAATTTAGGATACGAAAAGCGGGCATATTTGTTTTCGAAAGTATTAGATGATATTTGATTTTATGAATACTTGCATCTCCCCTACTCTGTATGCAAATATAACATCTCTTAAAAAACAATCCTAAATTTATAATTATCAATGTATTATGTTCTGTAAATGATTTGCACCACGTAGAAAAACCTTTGCGTTTTTGCCGTTATATAAAATATTTTCCTCGCTCGTTTGTCTTCATAAATAGATAATCATATAAAACGATAAATAATGAATGCAGTATATATTGGTATAGGCATTTTAGTCTTTCTGTGGGTTTTCTTCCATTTGCACCGCAGGCAGCGTAACAGGAACAAAGTCATCTGCGTAATCGAAAGTAATTGTGTCGGATGCAATCATTGCGTAAAAAGATGCCGATGCCATGTTTTGGAAATGGTAGAGGATGAAACAGGAAAACATGCTGCAGTGAAATATCTCGACAAATGCACCGCCTGTGGAGATTGTATCGGCAAATGTAAATTTAATGCACTGAAATTAATCAAACGGTTATGAAAGTTCATCAACTGCAAAACAAACCAATTTAAAAACATTGAAAATGAAGAGAAAATGATAAAGAGGTATTTTGATTTTTTGAATACTTGCATCTCCCCTCCTACTCTCCTGATTTTAACAATAAAAACAATCTAAATAACAAAAAATAATTAAAATTATAATTTTTTTTCAGACAATTTATTTTATTTCAACATCCGAATAGATTGAGTTTTATGGCTCTATAGTTTTTCGGCGACATTCCCGTATGACGTTTAAAATAGCGGCAAAAGTATGATTCATTCGGAAAACCCAAGCGGTACGCAATTTCTGAAATCGTTAATTTCGGCGATTGAAGTAGAATTTTTATCTCTAATATAAAATATTTGTCAATCAGGTTTTTAGGCGATTTGAAAGAGGTTGATTCGCGTGTAATTTTATAGAGATAACTTGATGTTATGTTGAGTTTTGCGGCATAAAACCGAACATTGCGCTGTTCACGGCAGTGCTTCGACAGCAGCGACATGAATTGATGAAACAATTCCTGTTTTCTCGTCAATTTAAATGCTGTCAAATTCATTTTTATACGGATACGCTCATAAAGATACATCAGATAACTTTGCAGAAAATTCCGTTGCATAAGAGCCAGAAATCTATTTTCAATATCATTTGAAATCAACTCTGCCATATTGAGCCATGCAAACGTATCTTCCGTAAATTTGTTTTCTTCCGTATGCCCATAAAAAGGAAGTTCGCGCAAAAATTCGGAAAATGAAAAGCCCAGTTCCAAACTGACTTCATCAAACAGTTCCTTTGAAAACGTAAACAGTCTTATGTTGAAATCGGCTGAACGATTTTTCATATAAAAAGTTGAGTCGGGCAACAATATTGATTCCGTATTTTGTCTTATATGGTATTCGTTTACGTCATGACAGAGCGTTGCTTCTCCTGCTGTACACAAGAAGAAAAAACCGCCATCCAAGCGGTAAGGATAATCAAGAAAGATGTCAAGGTTAGTTTCGCCATACCAAAAGTGTTTTTTGAAATGCGCAAATGACATATTTACAATATTATTCATATTCATTATAATTTTAAGAACAACAGACAAAACTACAAAAAAAATACGAAAATTGGCTGTCTGTCTCGAAAATGGACATATTTGTCGCTTTTTTGGAAAATATATGCATTGAAAAAGGCTGTACTTTTGCGGTCAAAATAAATATAATTTTAAAATTTAATAAAAAGAGGATTAAAACAATGAAAAAGTTACTTTTTGTAAATGCATGTGTAAACAGAGAAATATCCAGAACATACAATATCAGTAAAGAGTTGATTTCGCTACTCAAAGAATACGATGATTTTGATGTAAGCGAATTGATACTTGAGGAAGAAAAAATACAAGCACTAACTTCCGAAACGTTGAATAAAAGGTTTGAATTGTCCGTAAAAAAGGACTTTTCTAACGAAATATTTAAATATGCAAATCAGTTCAAAGAGGCAGATTGCGTTGTAATTGCCACGCCTTACTGGGATTTTGGATTTCCTGCAATATTAAAGATTTATATCGAAGCAATCAGCATACCCGGAATTTTATATAAATACGAAGAAAGCGGTTGTCCATCAGGATTATGCAAAGCGGAAAAAATCTATTATGTAACTACCCGTGGCGGTTATATTGACGATGAAAAAGATTTGGGTTATATTACGGTGGCAAAACTTGGCAAGTTATACGGTATCAATGAAATCCAATGTATAGGTGTGAATGGATTCGACATTCAGGAAAATAATGTTGCGTTTATTGTAAAAAAGGCAATAGACAATTTGCCAAATCAATTATAAAATCAATATTTCGACTGAATTTGTCAAGGAAACAGGAAACTGTTGCTATGAAGTTCTGTAATTGATTTTTTACTACATTTGCGACAAAAATTAAATTTGGCATTAATGATTTATTAGACATGGCTGCTAAAATTATTTTCATATAATTAGATAATAATACATTAAAAATCATGCAAAAACAGATAAATAAAAATTTGGCTCTTTTTGTTCTTTGCCTTGCATCGTTTCTGGTTCCGTTTATGGGTTCGGCAATCAATCTGTCGTTGCCGCAAATAAGCAAATCGTTTTCGATGGGCGCAGTATCTCAAAGCTGGATTGCGACAATATATCTTATCACAACAGCAATTTTTCAGGTGCCGTTTTCGCGTTTGGCAGATTTGCTTGGTCGCAAAAAAATGTTTGTTTCGGGACTTATGCTTTTCGGCATTTCAACATTTCTGTGCGGCTTGTCATCTTCGGGCGCAATGCTTATAGTGCTGAGAGCCTTGTCGGGATTAGGTTGCGCAATGATGTTCGGAACGAGTATGGCAATTCTCGTTTCTGTTTTTCCCTCTAAAAACAGAGGAAAAGCGATAGGAATAAATACGGCTGTCGTATATTTTGCTTTGGCATCGGGTCCTTTTTTTGGAGGAATGCTTACTCATCATTTCGGCTGGCAAAGTCTTTTTTTCCTTATAGGATTTTTGGGATTTGCTGTGGCAATATTTGCAGTTGCAACGCTCAAAAACGAATGGACGGAAGCCAAAGGCGAACATTTTGATTATCTCGGCTCGGCAATTTATGCTTTTGGATTGTTTAGCATTATATTCGGTTTTTC
This sequence comes from Prevotellaceae bacterium, assembly GCA_031269545.1. Lineage (GTDB taxonomy): Bacteria > Bacteroidota > Bacteroidia > Bacteroidales > UBA932 > JAIRKV01. The sequence continues at coordinate 49,396 of JAISYZ010000243.1, read as the reverse complement.
GGAATTGCCCGATATGTTTGGATTTGTTTTTATAGTAACGGGAATAATATGTTTTACGGCGTTTGTATTTTACGAATTGAAATATAAACAACCTGTTTTCAATGTACGTATTTTCTCGCGCAACAAAGTGTTCGGACTGTCATGCCTTTCGGCGCTTCTCAATTATGCCTGCACTGCGGCGGTTGCTTTCATGATGAGTTTATACTTGCAATATGTTCGCGGATTTACATCGCAAAGCGCAGGACTTATACTTATAGTTCAAGCATGCGTACAATGTTTGGTGGCGCTTTATGCAGGACGTCTGTCCGACAGGCTGAATCCATCAACGCTTGCAACTTCGGGAATGACTGTTATTGTTGCAGGACTTGCAGGTCTGATTTTTATTTCGCCCGACACATCAATGGAGATTATAATTTTGTTACTGTTTTTGTTGGGATTTGGCTTTGGACTTTTTTCGTCGCCCAATTCAAACATAATAATGAGTTCGGTTGATAAAAAATATTACGGACAGGCATCGGCAACTATGGGAACTATGCGTCTTACGGGGCAGGCGTTCAGCATGGGAATAGCAACAATGGCAATTTCGATGTCAATAGGCGATAAGGTAATAGTTCCTGAATTGCATGCCGATTTTATGAAAAGTTTTCATATCACATTTATAATATGTACGGCATTGTGCATTCTGGGAACTTATACATCATCGTTCAGGATAAAAAAGAGCGTAAAACATGAAAGTTCGAATATTTAGTTTCTCCTTATACCTGCAAAGATTAAAGGCGTACCTGCAAAGACTAAAGGTGTACCTGTAACCGCTGCCGAAATATACCTGTCGAAAAATATAAAATCAAATATAATTACTTTATGTCAAACAAATATAAAATTTTAAAAATTGGACTCGACCAGCGAGGTTTTGACGACATACAGGTTTAAGATATGTTGTAAGGTAAACGGCGCAGACTCATTCGCTACAGCAAATAACAACCCCCGGCAATCTTTGGAAATTGTCGGGGGGAGGTTTTATGAATTTTATAATCTTCAAGAATATTTTTCTAAAATATTAGAATAAATCTACTGTTAATATCTTCTCTACAATAAACTGAATGCGCATGTAATTCCGGCCGTAACTATCGAAACCATCGACATTAACTTTATAAGTATGTTCAAACTTGGACCCGATGTGTCTTTGAACGGATCGCCTACCGTGTCGCCTACAACCGTTGCTTTATGGCTTTCGGAGCCTTTGCCTCCATGATTTCCTTCTTCTACATATTTCTTTGCATTATCCCATGCTCCGCCTGCGTTTGCCATAAATATTGCAAGTACAAATCCCGATGCCAGTCCGCCAACAAGTAATCCCATAACGCCCGACACTCCGAAAATTATGCCTGTCAACACGGGTACCACTATTGCAAGTATCGAGGGAAACAGCATTTCTCTTTGCGCTCCTTTTGTCGATATTTCTACGCAACGCGCATAATCGGGAGTTGTTTCGCCTGTGAGAATACCTTTAAATTCACGGAACTGACGGCGAACTTCTTCAACCATTTTTTGTGCGGCGCGCCCTACGGCATTCATAGTAAGTCCGCAGAACAGGAACGACATCATTGCTCCGATAAACGCTCCTATCAACACTTTGGGATTCATCAAATTTATCTCAAAATAGGTCATAATATCGGGAATTGTTGCATTTGATACTTTGATTAATTCATCTGCAACTTTAATTGATTCTTGTCCTACATGTTGCAATCCTATTTTTATTTCTTCGATATACGATGCCAGAAGAGCAAGCGCCGTAAGCGCCGCCGACCCTATTGCAAAGCCTTTGCCTGTTGCTGCTGTTGTGTTTCCGAGAGCATCGAGCACATCGGTGCGTTTGCGAACTTCGGGTTCGAGTTTACTCATTTCTGCATTTCCACCGGCATTATCGGCTATAGGACCGTAGGCGTCTGTTGCAAGCGTTATGCCAAGTGTCGATAACATTCCTACAGCAGCAATTCCTATTCCGTACAGTCCAAGACTTAAATTATTTGCCGAAATAAGGTTTGCCGTATCAAATCCGATAGCGCACAGATATGCAAAGATTATTGCCAGCGCTATTGTTACAACAGGAATAGCCGTTGATATCATACCGAGTCCTATTCCTGAAATTATAACGGTAGCAGGTCCAGATGAAGAACTGTCTGCAATTTTTTGCGTTGGCTTATACGAATGCGATGTATAATATTCTGTCGATTGTCCTATTATAATTCCAGCAAGCAAACCGACAATTACCGAACACGAAATTCCTACCCAGTTTTCTATTTGTAAAAGATATAATATTCCAAATGTTGATGCGGCAATCAAGAGCGAACTCAAATTTACTCCAAGTCCCAGCGAGCGCAGAAGTTGTTTCATTCCTGCTCCTTCTTTTGTGCGCACGGTAAAAATTCCGATAATTGACAATATAATACCTATTGCAGCAATCAACATTGGAGCAAACACGGCTTTCAACTGCATTTCTTCGGGTTTTAATACAAAAGCCGAAGCGCCCAAAGCCGCCGTTGCCAGTATTGCGCCGCAGTACGATTCGTAAAGGTCGGCGCCCATTCCAGCCACATCTCCTACATTATCGCCAACATTGTCGGCAATCGTTGCAGGATTACGCGGATCGTCTTCGGGGATTCCCGCTTCTACCTTACCTACAAGGTCGGCGCCAACGTCTGCGGCTTTGGTGTATATTCCACCGCCAACGCGTGCAAACAGCGCTTGTGTCGAAGCACCCATTCCGAATGTCAACATTGTTGTTGTTATCATTACCAATTTTTGTCCTTCTGTTGATTCGGGAACAAATCTGTCAAGAATCAAATACCAAACGGAAATATCAAGCAAACCAAGCCCAACAACAACAAGCCCCATAACTGCGCCCGAACGAAAAGCAATTTTAAGACCATCGTTGAGCGAGCGCCGTGCAGCATTTGCCGTACGCGCCGATGCATAAGTTGCTGTTTTCATACCGATAAATCCCGCCAAGCCCGAGAAAAATCCTCCTGTAAGAAAGGCAAACGGAATCCATTCATTTTGAATTTTCAAAACATAAGCCAAAAAGGCAAAAAATAAAGCAAGTATTATGAATACAATAATCACAACCTTATACTGTTGATAAAGATAAGCCATAGCGCCTTTTCGCACGTGGCTGGCAATTGTTTTCATAGTTTCTGTTCCTTCGGATTCTTTAAGCATTTTACGGAAAAATGCATAGGCAAAAATCAATGCTACTACCGAGCATACGGGTATTACCCAAAATAAATAATTTATCATAATTATTATGTTTTAAATGAATTTTTTTTGCAAAAGTACAAAACAATTATGAATTACACGACATTATGATGACAATTAAACTTGTTGACCGAATTAAACAAATAACGCTAAAAAACATATAAAAAATTCTATTTCAGATAAATAATTTGTATATTTATGGAGTTGAAAAGAATTATTTATGATTTCATGATTTAATAATTGATCTATAAAATTAATTGCATTCCATATATATTATGTTTTTTTAATTGTCAATTAAAAGATTACAAACAAATAAGCAAATCAACAAACAAATAATAATGAAAACTCTGCGGATTTCTGTGTAACAAAAGAAAAATCACACATGGAAATACAAAAAATTACAGAAAGTTATATTTGTCTTAACTATGATTTATTAATTGTTAATTATTTCGCATTAATGGCGATTATTATAAATAAAAAAACTAATTTTGCCGTGTAATAAATAATAACTTTATAAAAATATATGATGAAAAAGACTTTAAGTATTTGCATTGCTGTTTGTTTTGTATTTGCAGCAAATGCACAAAAAATTAACATTCCTGTTGTTGAATACGACCTCAGCAACGGATTGCATGTGATTTTACATCAGGATAATTCTACGCCAAATGTAGTTGTGAGCCTGATGTATCATGTTGGTTCAAAAGATGAAAATCCCGACAGAACAGGATTTGCTCATTTGTTTGAACATTTGTTATTTGAAGGTTCTGAAAATATAGGACGCGGCGAATATATGAAAATAGTACAGTCGAACGGAGGCGAACTTAATGCCAATACATCCAACGACCGCACTTATTATTACGAATTAATGCCATCAAATCAACTCGAACTGGCGTTGTGGATGGAATCGGAACGAATGTTGCATGCAAAAATTGATTCGACAGGAATTGCAACACAGAAAAATGTTGTTATCGAAGAGCGCAAACAACGAATGGATAATCAGCAGTATGGCTCGTTTATGGAAGAGCTTTTCAAACGCGCATTCAAGGAACATCATTACAAATGGCCAACCATCGGCGATCCCGAACACATACGTAATGCTACCGACAAAGATGTTGTTGACTTTTACAAAATGTATTATGTTCCAAACAATGCAGTGCTGGTTATAGCAGGAGATTTTCAAACAAATAATGCAAAAAAATTGGTTGAAAAATATTTTGACGATATTCCGCGCGGTACACAACCGATAACTCGTTATTCTATTGTCGAAAAACCTCTTGATGGCGAAATTCGCGATACGATTTACGACAATGTTACTTTGCCTGCCGTATTTATGGGTTATCGTTCGCCTGCTTACGGAACAAAAGATTTTTATGCTCTCGAAATTATGAACTCTATTCTTTCGGGAGGCAACAGTTCGCGTTTCAAAGACAATATTGATGACAAAAAGAAAGCAACACAAACGTTTTCGTTATCAATGACTTTGGAAAATCCTGGACTGACAATTATATTTGGACTTGCAAATGTTGGCGGCGATGTCAAAGATACCGAGAATGCTATTAATCATGAAATTGACAGTATTGTAAATCATTATGTCAGCGATGAAGAATTGCAGAAAGCCGTAGCAGCAAAAGCGACAGAAATAGTAGCGGCAAAGAGTTCGATGTCAAATCTTGCGCATACATTAGCCGAATATCATACATATTTTAAAAATGCAAAAATGATTAACAACGAACTTTCAAATTACAGCAGCCTTACTCGGGATGATGTTAAACGCGTTGCCGAAAAATATATGAAACCCGAAAACAGGGTGGTATTATACTATTTGCCAAAATCGATGGAAAAAAAGAAATAAATCCATATATGAAATTTTATTACACAAAAATTAATAACGTAAAAAGATGAAAAAAAACATAATAATTTTGATAACCTTTGCGATTTGTCTAACTTTTAGCAATGCACAAACCTTAGACAGAAGCATTCAGCCGAAACCTGCACCGGCAAACGAAATACAGATAAAAGATGCACAAACATTCACACTCGATAACGGACTTAAAGTTTTTGTTGTCGCAGATCACAAACTGCCGCAAATCTATTTTTCATTTCGATTTGATTTTGATACAAAAACTTATGGCGAAAAAGCAGGTATTCCAGATATATTTTCAGAAGTTGCAGGTAAGGCGACAACAAGCAAAACAAAATCGGAAATAAATAAATCCTTTGACTTGATTGGTGCTAATTTCGGTTTCTCAAATGAATCGGGATTTGTAAGCGGACTTTCAAAATATCGCTCAAAAATGATTGAACTGTTTGCAGATGTGTTGCTCAATCCCGTGTTTACCGAAGAAGAACTCGATTTGGCAAAGAATCAAACAGTTTCGGCGCTTGCATACATAAGCATGGATGCAGGTCAAATGATGAAAATTGTGTCGCAGGTATTGATGAACGGTAAAAATCATCCTCATGGCGAAATGTTTACTGCCACAACTGTAAAAAATATCACTGTTGATGATATGAATGAATATTACAAAACATTTATCGCTCCAAATAAAACGCGACTTGTTATTGTCGGCGATATTACGCTTGCAGAAGCCAAAGCCGAAGTTGAAAAACATTTCAAAAATTGGGAAAAACGCGAAGTTCCCGAATATAAATATGAACAGCCCAAAGCGCCCGACAAAGTGCGCGTAGCCTTTGTTCATAAAGAAGGAGCAGCGCAATCCGAAGTTAATATTTGCTATCCTGTCGATTATAAATTTTATAACGAAGATTATTTCAAGGCAAATCTTATGACATATATTTTAGGTGGCGGAGCAAGCGGACGTTTATTTCAGAATCTTCGCGAAACTCACAGTTATACATACGGTTGTTACAACGAACTTGAGGCAAGCGACGTTATCGGATATTATGCGGCATCGGCAAGCGTTAGAAACGATGTTACCGACAGCGCTATTCAACAAATTCTTTTTGAAATGCAAAGAATTATAGATACTGCCGTGTCCGAACAAGATCTTGCTTCGGCAAAGGCGTTTGCAATGGGCAGTTTCGGACGCAGTTTGCAACAGCCCGGAACAATTGCCAATTTTGCTGTTGCTATCGATAAATATAATTTACCTGCCGACTATTTTAAAAATTATCTGAAACAAATAGAGGCTATAACAGTAAAAGATATTAAAGAAGCCGCTGAAAAATACATTCATCCGAAAAGCGCTTGGATTATAGTTGTAGGCGACAAAAAATATGCAAACACCCTGAAACAGTATGCAGCCGATGGCAAAATCGAATTTTATGACCTGTACGGCAATTCGACAAACGAATCAGCCGAAAGTTGCGATTGCACGGTTTATTATTTGGCTGGAGCAATTGTAGTATTGTTTATTATTTTCGTTTTAATGAAACGCTCGGCAGCAAAACGCAAACGCAGATAAGCGTCTGCACAGTAAAATTCTATAATGAAAGAAAGGCTGTCCCAAAAGCGAGGCAGCCTCTTTTATTTTTCACAAAAAAAATACTGATACCAAACTGCTATCAAAATGCAATGTATATAAATTGATTATCAATCATTTGTGTATAAAATATTTGTAAAAAATGCAGGAATTATTACTTTAAAATCAAACATTTACAGTTCAGCCAACAAATGCTCTGAAAATATCCCTGACGGGACAACCAGCATGCTAAAACCTAACAGGTTTCGGAAACCTGTTAGGTTTGTATCTGAAAATTTTGTTTTTAAAGAGCAACTATTTAATGATTGCAATAGACAATGGCAAATCGTTTAATCTTTCTGATTTCACACTGTCTAAAACGCAACAACTAACAATATTTTATTACCTTTGTCGCCTAAATAATAAAAAAATTAACTAAAAATGGCTATTTTCGGATTATTCTCAAAAGAAAAAAAAGAAACATTAGATAAAGGTTTGCAAAAAACCAAAACAGGATTGCTTAATAAAATTTCGCGTGTAATTGTCGGAAAATCAAAAGTTGATGATGATGTGCTTGACAATCTCGAAGAAGTTTTAATAACATCTGACGTTGGAGTTGAAACTACGATTAAAATAATCGAACGCATAGTAAAACGTGCCTCACGCGATAAATATATAAATACTGCGGAATTAAACAAAATTTTAAAGGAAGAAATCGCTTCGCTTCTCGAAGAAAATGGTTCGGTTAACGGCGAAACGCCTTTTGATTTTTCAAAAAAACCTTATGTAATAATGGTTGTCGGCGTCAACGGCGTAGGAAAAACAACCTCAATAGGCAAACTTGCCGCGCAACTTAAAAGCGAAGGCAAAAAAGTGCTGCTCGGCGCTGCCGATACTTTTCGCGCTGCCGCTGTTGATCAACTCACAATTTGGGCTGAACGTTCGGGAGCCGAAATCGTTAAACAGCAAATGGGTTCGGATACCGCTTCGGTTGCTTTCGACACTGTGAAATCTGCCGTAGCAAACAATGTTGATGTTGTGATTATCGACACGGCAGGACGTTTGCACAACAAGATAAATCTGATGAACGAACTTACAAAAATTCGCAATGTCATAGCAAAAGTCGTTCCCGATGCGCCTCACGATGTTTTACTTGTTCTTGATGGTTCGACAGGACAAAATGCTTTTCAGCAGGCAAAAGAATTTACAAAGGCTACGGTTGTAACTTCGCTTGCAGTTACCAAACTCGATGGCACGGCAAAAGGCGGCGTGGTTTTGGGCATATCCGACCAGTTCAAAATTCCCGTGAAATTCATAGGAATAGGTGAAGGAATAAATGATTTGCAGATTTTCGACAAAAATCAGTTTGTTGAATCACTGTTTGGCGATTTGGATTAAAAACCTAAACTGTTGAAAAAGATTAATCTTATAACTCTCGGCTGTTCAAAAAACACTGTCGATTCCGAATATTTGAGCGCACAGTTTGTTGCAAACGGTTATCAGGTCGTATTCGACAGCAACGATACAACTGCAAAGATTGTAGTTATAAATACCTGCGGATTTATTGCTGCGGCAAAAGAAGAATCGATAAATATGATTATGCAGTTTGTCGAAGCAAAACGCAGAGGAAATATAGAACATCTTTTCGTTTTTGGCTGTTTGGCAGAACGTTATGCCAACGAATTACGCACCGAAATTCCCGAAGTTGACAGTTTTTTCGGCGTAAAAAACCTAAAAGATATAGTTTCAAAAATCGGTATGCAATATAGAAAAAACCTGATTGGCGAACGCTACATATCGACGCCGCAGCATTATGCTTATCTCAAAATTGCCGAAGGCTGTAACTGGCATTGCTCCTATTGTGCAATTCCGTTAATTCGCGGAAAATACGAATCTGTCGGCATCGAAAAATTGATTGACGAAGCGCGTTTTCTGGCTCTGCAAGGAACAAAAGAATTGCTTGTAATTGCCCAAGATACAACGTATTACGGATTAGATATTTATAAAAAACAAAAACTTGCCGAATTGCTCAACAAATTAAGCCAAATTGACGGAATAGAATGGATACGTTTGCATTATGCATATCCATCGAACTTTCCCGAAGATGTGATAACCGAAATAGCAAGCAATCCGAAAATATGCAAATACATTGACATTCCTTTTCAGCATATAAACAACAGTGTATTGAAAAAAATGCGGCGCGGCTCAAATGCGGAAATTTATAAATTGATAGAAAAATTGCGAACGCAGATTCCTGATATTGCCCTGCGTACAACGCTTTTGACAGGACATCCGGGCGAAGATGAAAATGCTTTTGATGAACTGAAAAATTTTGTAAAAGATAGTAAGTTTGAACGTCTTGGAGTGTTTCCTTATTCTGAAGAAGAAGGCACGTTTTCGGCAAAAAATTTTGCTGATACTATTCCTGAAACCATTAAAAATGCTCGCGTTGACGAAATCATGGCGATTCAAAACTCAATTTCAAAACAGTTAAATTCAAAAAGAGTGGAGAAAGAGTATCGCGTGATTGTTGACAGCATTGAAAATGAATATATTGTTGCCCGCACTGAATACGATTCTCCCGAAATCGACAATGAAGTTTTAATTCCAGTTTCGTCAATTCAAAGAGACAAAATGCCTGAAACAGGCGATTTTATTAATGTAAAAATCACATCTTCCGAAGATTACGATTTATTTGGAGAAATAATATAAATCAATATTTAACGGTTATGAGGACTATTTAACTTTGCTTAGAGTTATTAATGTAAAATATACTTGTCTATATATAATGTTTACTTTACTTTTGTGCTATAATTTTTAATACATATTATTATGAAAAAATCTTTTTTATTACCACATCGTTACAAACTTATAGGTTGGTTTGTATTTATTCCGTTTTCAGTTCTTGGGCTGTATGTTACTTTGATTAACGAAATTACACCCAAATGGTTAAAGTTTACTTTTTTTGCAATTGCCGGTGGCGGCACTCCGCTTGCTGGAGACTGGTTTTCTTTAGTCAAAACAGATATGGCAAATACGATTATTGCAACTTTCGTTATAATTGGAGGTTTGCTTGTTGCATTTTCAAGAGAAAAAACAGAAGATGAATACATTGCAGAATTGAGGCTTTCGTCGTTTCAATGGGCTGTATTTATCAATTATCTTCTGCTGTTGCTTTGTTTCATATTCGTATTCAGTGATGCTTTTTGGGTGGTTATGGTTTACAACATGTTTACAACTTTACTGATATTTATTGTGAGATTTAATTATTTGCTGTTTATTAATCGTAAATCAGGTAGAAATGAGAAATAATTTGAAAATAGAAAGAGCAACAAAGAATATCACGCAGGAAAATCTGGCAAATTCGGTATCGGTGAGCCGTCAAACGATAAATGCAATTGAAACGGGCAAATACGTTCCGTCAACAATATTAGCGTTAAAAATTGCAAGATATTTCGGTAAAACAGTAGAAGAAATATTTATTCTTGACCAGAATGATGGTTAAATCTTAATGTTATTGAACAACAGCGCAATCATTTTTATTCGCGCTGTCGTTTATATTTAAGATTGGAAGACAATCTACACATGCGATACTGCTTTCAGTCCTGCAATACTTGCAATTAATGTAAAAATAAAAATAATTTTCAACATATTTGTCGGTTCGTTGTACACAAATATTCCTACAAGCGCCGTACCTACAGCGCCAATGCCGGTCCACACGGTATAACAAGTTCCCATCGAAATATGCTTTGCCGCTTCATTGAGTAAATACATGCTAAAAAACAAAAACACAAAAAAACCGGCAGCCCATAGCCAATTTTTGTTCAAATTGGTAAGATTGTCTGATGCTTGTAAACATGTAGTGAATCCAACTTCACAGACGCCTCCAAGTATTAATAAAATCCAAGCCATTTTTTATACAAAGTTTTTTATTTTAAGATAAAGATTATCAATTATTATTTGTCATTTGATAAACGGCTGTCTGTTAAGTATTGATTTTCCCAAAGTCAATTCATCTGTATATTCAAGTTCGTCGCCAAAGTTTACGCCGCGTGCAAGCGTTGTTATCTCGACATTCAGCCCCGATATTTTTTTGTGCAGATAGTAACATGTCGTTTCGCCTTCCATGGTTGTGTTAAGCGCAAGCAGAATTTCTTTCACATTTCCGTTTTTTATACGCTGCACAAGCAAGTCAACATTCAAGTCGCTCGGAGCAATTCCATCTATTGGCGATATTATGCCGCCCAAAACGTGATACAGTCCGTTGAACTGTTGAGTCCGTTCAATCGACAAAACATCGCGAATACTTTCTACAACGCAAATAATGCTTTGATTTCGATTATGGTTAGAACAAATTTCACAAATATCGTTATCCGAAAGATTATTACAAATTTTGCAGTGTTTTATTTCGTTTCTAAGCCTGATAAATGCATTTCCGAATTTTTCAACATCGGTTATCGGCTGTTTCAGCAGATGCAAAACCAAGCGTAAAGCGGTTTTCCTGCCTACTCCTGGAAGTTTTGCAAATTCATCTACTGCGACATTTAACAATATCGACGGAAGTTCGTTATCCATTCGGTTCGGTTATTGTTTCTTCGATTTATTAAATTCGTTCACTGCATTGCGAACGGAACCGTACAACAGCAGTAGCCGTTTCGATTCTTCGTACGTCAGTCCTGTTTCTTCGGCTATCATTCGGCTTCCGCGGTCAACAAGTTTTGCATTTGAAAGTTGCATGTCGAACATTTTGTTGCCTTTCACTTTTCCAAGCCGTATCATAGTTGCAGTCGAAATCATGTTTAACACAAGTTTTTGTGCCGTTCCCGATTTCATTCGCGTACTTCCCGTAACAAATTCGGGACCTACAATAGCTTCGATTTTTATTTCGGCTTCGGCGGCTACCGGCGAGTCGGGATTGCAGGTTATGCTTGCTGTGAGCAAACCGTTTTTTCGAGCATCGCGCAATCCGCCTATCACATAAGGAGTAGTTCCCGATGCTGCTATTCCAACCAAAATGTCGTCAACAGCCGGATTGTATTGAGCCATATCTTTCCATGCTCCGTCAATTTTATCTTCAGCCGACTCAACTGCTCGGCGAATTGCCGTGTCGCCGCCTGCAATAAGTCCGATAATGAGTTCAAACGGCGCTCCGTAAGTAGGAGGAATTTCAGACGCATCAAGAATACCAAGACGCCCGCTTGTCCCCGCTCCTATATAAAATAAACGTCCGCCTCGACGAATACGGTCAATGATTCCATCAACTAATTTCTCAATTTCGGGAATACATTTTTCTACTGCAAGAGGAACGCTTTTGTCTTCGCTGTTGATACTTACAAGCAAATCGCGAGTACTCATCTGCTCAAGATTATCATAATAAGACGATTGTTCTGTAACTTTTTGCATTTAATATTAATTTATCAATTTATTGAATGTTTTTGTGATAGTTTGCAAGCTCTGTTATTGGCGCTTGAATTATATTGCCTGTTGTGATTTGCCGCCGCTTGGCGATTTCTTCCAGTATAGGTTTAAAATGATATGCTATCGAACCTATAAAATGCACTTTATGATTTTTATAATCTGCATATTTTTCAACATTTTTTACAAAAAATGCTTCGAAACTTTCTGTTATAATCTTACGAATACAAGGTTCGTTTTGATTTTCGTTGAGATATTTTGTAAAACTTGCCATCCATGTGTTTGCCATCGGCGTTTTATAAACTTTTTCGACAATATATCCATACGACAGATTATGGTTTTTCACTAAATCATCGTGAATTTTTTCAGATAAATCGCGTTTGAGAAAAGCGTTCAGAAGATTGCGTCCGAGTACGGCTCCGCTGCCTTCGTCACCAAGAATATATCCGCCACAGTTGACAGCATCAATAATGTTTTTTCCATCAAACAAACACGAATTTGAACCTGTGCCAAGAATACATGCAATTCCTGCATTATTTCCGCATACGCTTCGTGCGCTTCCAAGCAAATCGGAATATGCTTCGACTGTTATTGCCTGTGGAAAAACTTTTTTCAAAATTTCTGTCATCACCGGCTGTTTTTCGGATGTTACACCTGTTCCGTAATAAAAAATTCGGCTTATTTCGCAGGTAATTTTTGGAAAAAGATTTGTTTGCAATTCATTTAAAATAACTTCTTCAGACTGAAGACAGGGATTCAAGCCGTTTGTTTCGATATAATTATAATTTTCGCTTGAATCAATCACACACCAACTTGTTTTGGTAGATCCGCTATCGGCAACTAATATCATATTTTTTATATTTTAATTTTAAAAATCGCACAAATGTACGAAAAAGATAGCAAAACAGAAATAATATTTTTTTTTGATTAGCGAAAAACATTTATCCATACGCAATGCAGGCAAGTTATTTTTTGTTTGTCGAAACAAAGTTTTTAAGATTTTCCAAATCTCTCGCCTGCTTTTATCAAAAAGCCCGCCGCCTTTTTGCTTTGTCTTTTCTTCCTGTAAATAAACGGAAATTTTCATAGCACCTCAAAAAAAGAATTAACCTAAAAATAAAATATTTTTTTTATACCATAAATTTCAATACCTTTGGACGTTAAAAAATATTATTGTTATGATGAAAAAATCAATATTCTCAATTTTTTTAGTTGCTGCAATCGCAACAAATGTATGTTCGCAAACGAACGAACCTGAACGCGAGTTTCGCGGTGCGTGGGTACATACTGTCGGTAATCAGAGATACAAAGAAATGACCGCCGACCAAATGAAACAACACTTTATAGACGTTTTGGATGAATTTGAAAAGGCAAAAATAAATGCCGTAATATTTCAAGTACGTCCGCAGGCTGATGCGTTTTACACAAACAGTATTGAGCCTTGGAGCCGATTTATTACAGGCGAACAGGGCGTAGCGCCATCTCCCGTTTGGGATCCTCTGCAATTTATGACTGAAGAATGTCATAAACGAGGAATGGAATTGCATGCATGGTTTAATCCTTATCGAGTAACATCAAACGACAGGGAAGTCTTATGCAATGAACATTTATACTACAAAAAGCCTTATTTGTTTGTAACGTATGGAAAACAGATTTATTTTGATCCGGGCGAACCCGAAGCGCGTGAGCATACGTTAAAAGTTATTGCCGACGTTGTCGGTCGTTACGATATAGATGCTGTGCATTTCGATGATTATTTCTATCCTTACAAGATTACGGAAAACGGAAAAGTTGTTGATTTTCCCGACTATGAATCATTTGAAAAATACGGAGCAAAAGATGGATTTGCAACAGAAGCACGCAACGACTGGAGGCGCAATAATGTAAACATATTGATTGAAGCATTGAGCAAAACCATTAAAAATATTAAACCATGGGTGAAATTCGGAATAAGTCCTTTCGGCGTTTGGCGCAATATTTCGAGCGATCCTGCGGGTTCGAACACAACTGCTGGCTGCGAAAATTATGATGATTTATATGCAGATATAAAACTTTGGGTTGAAAAACGCTGGATTGATTACAATGTTCCGCAACTGTACTTTGATATTGGACATCCCGCAGCCGACTATGCAACATTAATCGAATGGTGGAGTAAAAACAATTACGGCGAAAATCTTTATATCGGACAGGATATTTCAAAAACAGTGAAAGTAAAAAGCCGCACAAAAGAAGATGAATTTTTGAATCAGCTTCCGCGTAAGATGGAACTGGTTCGCACCAACAAAAACATTCATGGCAACGTCTGGTGGTCAGGATACTCGCTTGTGCGCAATCCTAATGGTTTTGCCGACAGTTTGAAAAACGCATATCAAACAAAAATCGCTTTAATGCCAAAATACAAACATATAGACACCATTGCTCCCGATGCCGTGCAGAACGTAAGATTGGAAGAAACCGAAGACGGAACGTTTTTGAAATGGGATGCGCCGACAACAACAGATGAAATGCAGAAAACGGTTTATTATTGTGTTTATTTGTATCCTGATCCTCATAAAGTATATGCCAATTTGGAACAATTTAAATACCCTGTTGCCATTACTCAAAAAACAGAATTTAAAATACAGGCAAAGTACAGATATTATTCGGTAACGGCTCTCGACAGGCTGCAAAATGAAAGCAAGCCAGCATATATAAGATAGTTTTAATTACATGATACAAAAAAACAAAGGGCGAAAATCTTCGCCCTTACGTTTTCTTAATTCTTGATTGTTAATTAGTTGCTCCTTAAAAAGTAAAATTTCCAGACACAAAAATTAACAGACAGGCATTTCAAACCTAACAGGTTTTATGAGGCTTTTTGTTCCTGACGGGACAGTCATTATTCCAAAATCTTTCAGACAAAACATTTATCTCTGCAAAATGACTTTTTAAGGAGAAACTAATTATTCTACGGAATGATTGCGGTTACAATTTCGCTCCAATGACCTTTGTCGCTGCGAGTGTTTTCCCGGCAAAGGCAGAAGTAAACCGTCAGTCCGCACAAAATTTTAATTGTTTACTATTTTGTTTGATTAAAAATCTATTGACTAATATTTCTTTGGCATCTGTCGATGAGAAATCTGCACCTGCCCGAGCAACTCCGACACCTGCCGATACCGTAGCGGCAACGCCGCAAGCAGAGTTTTTCAATTGACAATTACTAATTATTTGTTTTGTTCAATATGTTTTTCTTTCGTATCATTATTAATTCTTTTGTCGAGTTGTTTTGTCTGTTCGTCATTGCCCACCCGCAGGGTGAAGCAATCCAGAAACTTACGACTTGTGAATTATGAACTGAAATGTCATACAATTAACGCTATATCTATGAATGCAACCTGAAATTTATACATTCGGTACAAAAACATTATAAAAAATATCTAAATATTAACACAAAATAACATTGAAACTTATACGCCTAATAAATAAGTTGTAATTTTGCAAAGTAAAAACTAAAAAATTTAATAGCGAGATATAAACATTAAAATGAATTTTGAACAGTATATAAACGTTTTAATAAAATTCATTTAATGTTTGTAGGATATTAATAATAAACTTGTTGATCAAATAAATTATGCATTATTGCTAATTCTGCCAATGAGCGTTGTATAAACAATAAATTTATAATAAAAATGAATAGAAAAATTAATAACATTATTGCAATATCTACATTATTGTTGATAACTATAGTATCAGGCGAAGCGCAATCGCTAAAAAAAGCCGATGAATATTTTTTGGGCGGAGCATATTACAGCGCAGCAAATCTATATAGACAAGTCGTTAACCTTAAAAGTAAAAATGAAACCGTAAGACAACGAAAAGGAGAAATATTGTTTAGAATAGGCGAATGTTATCGAAAAATGAATAAGACAACTGACGCTCTCAAATGGTACGAAGAAGCCGAAGCTGCCGGTTATAATCAGGCAGAATTTTATTACGGATTAGGTTCTATTCAATTGATGCACGGACAATATTCCGAAGCGTACAGATTATTTAATCTTGCAAGAGAAAAAAAGCCCGACATGAAATTGATAGATACAAAAATCGCTTCGTGCGAGATTGCCGAACATTACGGAAAAGTCAACAATCTGTACGATGTCGTATCAGTAGAAAACCTCAATACAAGAGGAAGTGAATACGGAATATCGTTTTTTGAAGAAAATCTGATATATGCATCCACAGGCAGAGTAACACAAATAAAAAAAATATCGGAACGTACAGGGCTTCCATATTCCGAATTATACATTGCATCGCCCGATTCGCGTTCGCTCTATGGTTCGGTGAAAAAGTTGGAAGCAATGTCGGAAGAACTTGCTAACGATGGAACATTCTGCTACGATGCAAAAACCAGACAGTTATACTGTACCCGCTGCGAATCGAACAATCAAAATTGCTTTATACTTAAAGTAAGCGTGAAAGACAACAGATACAAAGTGAGCGGAAAATTACAGCTTGGAAATGTTACATACGGAGTAGGACATCCTTATATAACCGACGATGGAAACAGAATCTATTTCTCTTCAATCATCGAGGGAGGCTATGGCGGAGTAGATTTGTGGTATGTTGACAGAGATGCAAAAGGCAATTACGGAAATCCTGTAAATTTAGGACCAAACGTAAACACAACAGGCGACGAAGTATTTCCATCGTTCATCGACGGCATTTTATACTTTGCATCCGATGGACATTCGGGTTTGGGCGGACTTGATATTTTTGTAAGTTATATGCAAAACGATGGAAGTTTCGACAAAGCGCACAACCTGCGCGCACCGTTCAATACATCATGGGACGATTTTAATTTGATACATCAAACATATAACAATACAGGACTGTTTATAAGCAATCGCAACAATGCTGCAAGCAGCGATGATATATATATGTTCAACGATTTTCCTCCCAAAATCGTAACGCTTGATGGACTTGTATATGACAACGAAACCAAAGAACAACTGAAAGAATATACGATTGCAATAATGGATGGAGATGAAAAGTTTTTTGAAATAAACGTAACCGACAGCAGCAATTATTTTGTTTATATTCTGCCCGATAAGAATTATCAAATCACAGCAAACGCTTTGGGTTATGACGAAAAGACAGAAGTATTTTCTACTGTCGATATACCTAATTTTTCGGATTTACATTCAAAAATATATCTTGATAAGACGGTTATCGTAGAAGAACCAACAATAGAAATAACCGAAGGCGATTCTGTAAAAATGATGTATATTGAGATAAAAGACATATTTTATGAATACAATAAATCGCGGTTGACCGAAAAATCAAAGATTGAACTTGATAAATATGTTCAGTATTTCGACGAATATCCCGAAATGATTGTAGAAATAGGTTCGCATACCGATTCGCGAGGCTCAAACACATACAACATGAAACTGTCGGAACAAAGAGCAAAATCCGTTGTCGATTATTTTGTATCAAAAGGAATCGATGCGAACAGGCTTGTATGGAAAGGTTATGGCGAAGAACAGTTGCTCATACCAAACGCAAAAACCGAAGCCGAACATCAGGCAAATCGCCGTACGGTATTCAGAGTGTTGATGCTCGGACTTCATGCCAAAAATATAATAGTAAAACAAATATCGGCGGAAGAAATGGTCAACAGTTCTGACGGCGCAGTCGATTTAAGTGGATGGTGGGTGCAGATTCACGTATCATCAAGTACGGGAGATTCCGATTTGCCGAAAATAAAAGATGCCGAACGCATAACAGGCAAAGAAGTACAGTTGATTAGAGCCGATGACGGTAAAAATCATTATTGCATACACTATGAAACCCGCAACGATGCATTGAAGGCAGAAATAGCCCTGTACAAAGAAAATATAAAGACAATACTGTTGCAGTTTTAAATTGATATGAATAAAATTTGAACAACAATTTACAATAAAATTAAGCAGGTGCATTTGCAGTTGTTTTCATAAATTTAGATTTTTGTTAATGAGCAGGCGTTGGATTTTTTCAGCGCCTGTGTTTTTGTATGCACGGATAATCTTAACCAATAATCATTAATCTGCAAATATAAATTGATAAAATTGTCGAATGGGTGGAATTTTATTACATCGGAATTTTTATGTAACCGCATGTTTTTTTATGTGTGGGCCCAGTAGGGCTTGAACCTACGACCCCCTGATTATGAGTCAGGTGCTGCTAACCAACTGAGCTATGGGCCCCGAAAAAATCATTATTTTTTTCGTTTTGAGCCGCAAATTTACAATCTTTGCAGTCTATTTCCAAATTTAAATCAAAATAAAATGAAAAAAAATTATTTTCTAACTAACTTTAATAAGGATATTCGTAACATTATCTTTGATTTAGGCGACGTGATAATAAATGTTGATTATCATAAGACCGAAAATGCTTTTAAAAATCTGGGAATTTCGGATTTTGATAAAATATTTTCGCAAGTGCGACAAAGTAAAATCGTTGATAAACTTGAAGTTGGCGATATTTCACCTGCCGAATTTCGTGAAAACTTACGCGGATTGTGCGGATTTGACGTATCGGATATTGCAATTGACAAGGCATGGAATGCAATGATATTGGATTTGCCACACGACAGAATTGCCATACTTGATAAACTGCGTTTAGATTACAGAATATTTTTACTCAGCAATACCAATAAAATTCATATTGATTATTGCATGAACAGCCTGAATTTTGAACTGATAAAATCAAAATTTGAAAAAGTTTATCTTTCGCACGAAATACACATGCGAAAACCAAATGTTGAAACATACGAATTTGTTTTGAATGACGCACAGTTGCAAGCATCTCAAACATTATTCATAGACGATACAATAATAAACATCGACGGTGCAAAGCGTGCAGGGTTAACTACTTATCATCTCACAAACGGAAAAACTGTAAACGATTTATTCGGATGATAAAAAAATAAGAAATATTTTAACTGTTATGAAAATTAATTTTGTTACCTTTGCGCTTATTCTATCGGATTGAAATGGTTAGCAAAGAACAAAAAATAACAAACATAAGGTTGCGCAGTTCATACTTGTCGTCAATTATAAGTATGTCGCTTGTGCTATTTTTATTTGGCTTGGCAGGACTTTTCTTTATTAACGCGAAACAAATAACAAAATATTTTCGCGACAGCATTTATATTGACGTATATCTGAACGAGGGCTTGAAAGAAAGCGACATTTCACAGTTTCGCAAACGACTTGATATTGCGCCTTATACGCGCGAAACCAAACATATTTCAAAAGAAGATGCAGCAAAAAATTTTGAACAGCAAATGGGAAAAGATTTTTTGGCAATACTCGATGGAAATCCTTTGCCCGAATCAATAGAAGTTTGGATATCGTCGGCATATTCGTCAATCGACAGTATTAGCACAATTCAGCAACAACTTGAATCAATGCCTGAGGTTGATTCTGTAAAATATGAAAAAACTGTTTTGAGTTTGGTAAATGCAAATATCCGCAAAATAAATCTGATAATGGCAGTTTTTATTTTACTGCTGTTTTTTGTATCTATGGTTCTTATCAATCATACTATTCGCTTGTCGGTGTATGCAAAACGTTTTGCCATTCACACGATGAAACTTGTAGGAGCAACAAAATTTTTTATAAGCAAACCATTTTTAAAACAAAGCGTTCTCCGCGGATTTATTTCGGGACTTATTGCAATTATCATGCTGTACGGAGCAATTTATGCTTTACAGTCGGAATTTAGCGGAATACTCGAATTTGCCGATTTTGTAACAATATTAATTCTTTTGTTTGCAATATTGTTTCTTGGCATTCTAATTAATTATGTTTCAACATATTTTGCAGTTAGAAAATATATTAAAATTGATTTTGACAAATTATATTATTAAAATTTACGTAAAATTAAATATAAAAATATATGACTATATTCAAAAAAACTACTACACAGAAAGAAAAGGAAAATAAAAATTTTGCAATACCTCGACAAAATTATAAACTTATAGCAATCGGTTGCGCAATTATATTTTTAGGATTTTTATTGATGATTGGAGGCGGCAACGCAGATCCTGCAAAATTCGATGCATCCGCAATGTTCAGTTTTCGCCGCATAACACTTGCGCCGATAATAGTAGTTGCGGGATTTATTTTTGTTGGATATGCAATAATGCGCAAACCTAAAGAAAACAAATGAATTGGTTCGAAGCGCTTATACTCGGCATTGTTCAAGGCATTACCGAATTTTTACCTGTTAGCAGCAGCGGACATTTACAAATAGGCGCAGCGCTGTTTGGAACTAATGCCGACGGAAATATGTCGTTTGCAATCGCAGTACACGCTGCTACCGTTTTAAGCACAATAGTTGTTTTTTGGAAAATCATTATAAAACTCTTTGCAGGCTTATTCAAATTTCAATGGAACGCCGAAACCGAATATGTCGCCAAACTTGTTGTATCGATGATTCCTGTTGCAATCGCAGGAATATTTTTCAAAGATAAAGTAGCAGCAATTTTCGGCGGCGGACTTGATATTGTCGGAATTTGTCTGTTTGTTACGGCGATATTGTTGACACTTTCATATTATCTCAAACCGCGCACAAAAAATAACATATCTTTTATCGATTCGTTCATAATAGGAACGGCGCAGGCAATCGCAGTGCTTCCCGGACTTTCGCGTTCGGGCAGCACAATAGCCACAGGTTTGCTTCTTGGAAATAAAAAAGAAAATATTGCACAGTTTTCATTTCTCATGGTTTTGGTTCCGATAATCGGCGAAGCATTGCTTGATTTGTTTAAAGGAGGTTTTGCAGATAGTGCGTCAATATCAAGTACAGCCCTGATTGTAGGATTTTTAAGCGCATTTGTGTCGGGATTATTTGCCTGCACAGTAATGATAAATATTGTAAAACGCGGAAAACTTGTCTGGTTTGCCATTTATTGTGTTATAGCCGGAATTGTCGCTATTCTGCTGTAAAAGCATAATTATTTTAACGGCGATAAAATATTAATTTTTAACTTTGCACATCAAAAAAAATAAAGATGCAAATTAATTTTATAAGTCTTGCGAGCGGTAGCAGCGGAAATTGTTTTTACATAGGAACAAATGATTACGGAATTCTCATAGATGCAGGAATTGCCGTCAGAAATATTAAAAGACGCTTGCGCAATGCAGGATTGGATTTAAGTAAAGTTCGCGCTGTTTTTATTACGCACGATCATATTGACCATATAAAATCGGCAGGAGTTTTGAGCGAAAAATCATTTTTTCCGATATACGCAACCGAAAAAACACATGAGGCAATGGACAACAGTTATGTTTTTCAACAAAAAGTTTATTCGGGCAAACGCATAATAGAAAAAAAATCGCCTGTTGCGATCGATGATTTTACAATAGAAGCATTCGGAATTTCGCACGATGGCTGCGACTGCGTAGGATATACAATTCGTTTTGATGATAAGCGTTTTACGCTTGTTACCGATTTGGGTTATATTTGCGAAAATGCAAAAGAACATATTATTAATGCAGATTATTTGGTTATTGAAGCAAATTATGACGAACAAATGCTTGATTCGGGCAAATATCCTTTGTCATTAAAGCAGCGAATACGAGGAAACACGGGACATTTGAGCAACCGTCAAACGGCTGAATTTTTGTCGGAAAATATTAATAAGAAATTAAGTCATGTTTGGCTTTGTCATTTGAGCAGAGAAAACAATTTGCCGCAGCTGGCATATAAAACTGTTGCCGAAAAATTAAAAGAAAAAGACATAAATGTCAATCTTTATGTACTTCCTCGCACATCGCCAAGCGATGTTTTTGTGTTGTAAACGGCATTTGCAATTTAATTTTAATGAATTAAAGATTGAAAAAACGTCATTGCAAACGAAGTGAGCAATCCAGAATATCGACGACTCACAAATTTATACCATATTAAGATAACATCTTACCTTATTATTCATATTTTATCTTCAACTAAAAAACGGATTATTGTCGAATTAACAAAAAAATACATTTTTTTTAGATTAAATTATCTTCAAATGGTATTTGTTTAGTATATTTGCACGATTTTTAAAAATTAATAAACTGAATGTTAACTACCAAACAATTGCGGGATAATCCGTCATATATTATCGAACGACTGAGCGTTAAAGGTTTTGATGCTAAAAATATTATCGACGAAATTTTAAAACTCGACGATGACAGAAAAGCAATTCAAACAAAACTTGATGCAAATCTTGCCGAACAGAACAAAATTGCAAAGGAAATAGGAATATTATTTAAACAGGGCAAACCATCAGAAGCCAATGCCGCAAAACAACAAAGCGGTGATCTTAAAGAAATTTCAAAAAAAATGCAGGATGAACAAATTGAAGTAGAAAAACTTCTTTTCGAAAAAATAGTTTTGTTGCCTAATATTCCTAATACATCTGTTCCTGTCGGCAAAACGGCAGATGACAATGTAGAAGTGCGGCGCGGCGGCATAATCACCGAATTGCATAATGCTTTGCCTCACTGGGAACTTGCAAAAAAATACGATATTATTGATTTTGAACTTGGTGTAAAACTTACAGGTGCAGGATTTCCTGTATATAAAGGTAAAGGAGCGCGTTTGCAAAGAGCCTTGATTTCGATGTTTCTCGATATAAATACCGCAGCCGGTTATTTGGAAATTGAACCGCCGATTGTAGTTAACGAAGATTCGGGTTTCGGCACAGGACAGTTGCCCGACAAAGAAGGGCAAATGTATCATGCCGAACTTGACGGTTTTTATATGATACCGACAGCCGAAGTTCCCTTAACAAACATTTACAGAGATGTAATTTTGAACAAATCAGATTTTCCTGTAAAAATGACTGCTTATACTCCGTGTTTTCGGCGCGAAGCAGGTTCGTACGGAAAAGATGTTCGCGGACTAAACAGGTTACATCAATTCGACAAAGTTGAAATAGTAGAACTTTCGCTGCCCGAAAACTCTTACGATGCATTGGAGAGAATGGTGAATCATGTTGAAGAAATCATTAAACAGTTGGAATTGCCTTACAGAATTATTCGTCTTTGCGGCGGCGATATGAGTTTTACGGCGGCGCTTACTTACGATTTTGAAGTTTATTCCGAAGCGCAAAAACGCTGGCTTGAAGTAAGTTCGGTATCAAACTTTGAATCGTTTCAGGCAAATCGTTTGAAATTGCGTTATCGAGACGAAAATAAAAAAACACAACTGGCTCATACTCTTAATGGAAGCGCATTGGCATTACCTCGAATTGTTGCGGCGCTACTCGAAAACAATCAAACAGAACAAGGAATATTAATTCCCAAACTGCTGCAAAAATATACAGGATTTGAAAGAATTTTTTAAACAGAATATAATATTAACAAACATAATAAAAATAAAAAAATGAAAACAATTAAATTTTCAATCATTATTGCGCTGTTTAGCGTAATCGTTTGTGGTTGCTCAAAGAAAAGCGCAACTACCTATCCTCATCTCGTTGCTGTTCCTCAAAATGCAGCGATAGTACTATCATTGAATGCCAAACAGATTGTTGAAAAGGCAGGATTAGACAACATGGAACAATACAAGTGTAATCCGCTTATACAGAAAGAAATTGAAAACGAACCTGCCGAAGAAAGAAAAATCATGAAGGATTTTATGAAAGATACACGCACATCTGGTTTGAATCTTGACAATATTTTCTTTTATCTGTTAAACGGCAATAATGCTGCTTATGATGATGTTCCGAATTTTTCTTTCGGCGTTACATTTAAAATAGATAATGTAAAAACTTTTGAATCATTTCTTGAAAAAGTTAACTTGTCTTATGATGCCGAAGACAAAAAAGTTTATTTGGACAATGGAATTTCGTTACAGTGGAATGACGAAATTGCAATAATAACCAATGCAGACGAAAACGGCACAGATATATTTAATAAAGATGAATCAAAAAGCATTTTGGCAAACGAACTGTTCAAAAACGAATATTCCGACAAAAATGATGTATATTTGTATGGCGAGTATAATTTCCTTATTAATATTGCCGAAACAATGTCGTATTATGCAGGTTACGGCGCAGATCAGGCAGCATTATCAGAACTCGATTTATACAAAGATATGTCGCTGTCAATAAGTCTTAATGCAGAAAAAGGCGAATTTGTTGCAACAGGAAAAATGCTGCCTGTTGAAAAAACAGCCGAGATATTCGGAAAATTCTATAAATCAGATTTTAATAACGATTTATACAAATATATTTCCGACAAAAGTTTGATTGCCCTAAAATGTGCAATCAAACCGCTTGATATTTACAACTACTACAAAAAAACTCTTGGCATCGGACAAACCGAAGAATCGACAGAAACAACAACCGAAGAAGTTGAAGTACTCGATGAAGACGGAAACGTAATTGACAAAGAAGAAGTTATTGTTGATAAATACAGAGGTTATACAAGCAATTACAATCTGGCGATGAAAATGATGGTAGAACAGTATGATGCAAAAATAACTTCTGTTCTCGAAAACTTTACAGGTGATTTTATCGGAAGTTTATCGGGATTGACTAATTTTTCGCCCGATTTTGCTGTAGCGGCAGGCATTGTCGAAGGAAAAGAAAATGATGTAACCGCCTTGATTGAACAGGCAGGATTTGTTAAAAATACAGACGGATATTATTTAAAAAACATAAACACTATTAATCTTTATTTTGCTGTAAACAAGAATGCTGCATGTTTGGCAGGAACTCCTGAAGCAATTGCAAATTTCCTCGACAACGGTTACAGTTCCGACATCACATCTGCAAAAGATTTCGGCGAGGAACTCAAAGATGCTTCGAGTTATTTTTATCTTAATCTTAACATAAACGATTATCCTTCAATCTTGAAAGTCATGTTAGGAATGTCGTCCGAAGGAAAGATGGCTATGCCTTTGCTCGAAAAATTAAAATCAATTAACGGAAGCGCAACAAAAACAAATGGTTTTGAACTTAAACTGAAATTTACAGAAAATGATTATGCTTCGAAAATTCTTTTAAAAGGAATTGACGAATTACTATCACAATATCTTGAACTAAAATAAAGATGTGAAAACTATAAAGTTAAATACAGTAAAACCCAATATATTTTCCGAGTCTGATGTTTCAGGCTCGGAAATTTGGTGTAAAAATATTTGCTTCGAAAAAGAAAATACATATTTGATTTTTTCCGAATCGGGAAAAGGAAAATCATCGTTGTTCGATTTTATTTATTGCAGACGTAACGATTATTCGGGCGAAATTCTGTTTGACAAAAAAAATGCCAAAAAGTTTAATTCAAGTCAAAAAAAAGAACTGCGGACTAATCACGTTAGCCTTGTTTTTCAAGGCTTCCGTTTGTTTTCAGAACTGACGGCAATAGAAAATGTCGAAATAAAAAATCGCCTGACAAATCATAAAACTAAAAAACAAATTGAAGAAATGTTTGAAAAATTGGACATTTCGGTAAAAAAGAATACTCCGTTATCACTGCTTTCGTTTGGACAGAAGCAGAGAGTTGCAATAATACGTTCGCTTTGTCAACCATTTGATTTTCTTTTGCTTGATGAAGCATTCAGCCATCTCGACGAAACAAATTATTCAATAGCCTGCAATCTTATAGCCGATGAAGTAAAAAATCAGAATGCGGCATTATTGGTTGCATCGCTTGGCGAGCCTTATAAATTCAAATATAACCATAAAATACTGCTATGATGTTGATGTGGAAATTATTAAAAAAGAATTTAAGCCTGCCTCAACTTGCAGGTTACGTTTTTGCAGGTTTTGTAGGACTTTCAATAATTCTGTTCGGTATTCAGTTTTACGCCGACACTAAACCGCTTTACAGTTCTAACGACAGTTTTTTGAATCCAGATTTTTTGGTTATAAACAAAAAAGTTTCAACATTATCCAATCTTTCGCTGTCTTCGACAACGTTCAGCGAAAAAGATATCGCCGACATAAAAAAACAGCCATTTGTAAAAAAAACAGGATTTTTCACATCAAGCAAATTTGGCATTCGTGCATCTGTAGCATCGTCAACTTTCGGGCGATTTTACACAGAAATGTTTTTTGAAGCCGTTCCCGATGATTTCATTGATGTGCAAAGCGAAGACTGGACGTGGAAAGACGAACAGAATTATATTCCGATAATTATTCCTCGAACTTATCTGACACTCTACAATTTCGGATTTGCAAAATCGCAGGGATTACCGCAAATTTCAGAAAATCTTGTAGAAAAAGTAAAATTAGCTGTAACAATTTACGGAAACGGCAAAAGCAAAAATTTTGATGCGCGTATCGCTGGCTTTTCCGACAAACTGAACACAATACTTGCTCCCGAAACATTTTTGAAATGGGCAAATATTGAATTTGGAAACGACAACACATCAATGCCATCGCGTATTCTTGTTGAAACATACAATCCTGGCGATCCGCTGATTACAAAATATTTCGGCGAAAAAAATTACGAAATTGCCGACTATCGTGGAAATACAGGTAAAGCCGCATATTTTATGCGTTTAGTAATAATTACCGTTTTGACAATCGGTTTGATAATTACGCTTTTGGCAATATCGCTGATGCTGTTGAGTATAAGTTTGCTCATTTACAAAAACAAAGAGAAACTCGAAAATCTGATTTTGCTCGGATATTCACGAGCCGCAGTTGCAAAACCTTACAAAATATTAGGTTTATCGCTTACAGGAATTATCTTTTTACTTGCATTTACAGTTGTTTTGATTTTTAGAAATTTTTATATCGAAAAGATTTCCGTTTTGTTCGATAATGCAGAAATTGATTCAAGCGTAATGCTTACATTTTCAGCAGGTTTCGTAATTCTTTCGATAATATGCCTGATAAATGTATTGTGGATACGCAAAAAAATAAACGAAACAGCAAAGTAAATTTGAATATTCAGTATTGAATACAGTTAATGACGTGTCTATGAACTACTTCACTATTCGTATTTTGGCGTATTTGAAAAGTAAAGTTCGTTTTGTATTGTCATCAAACATCACAATCATTTTGCCATCGGGTGCGTATTTGTCAATATCAACAACTTTGCCGTATCCGAAGCGGTCGTGTTCGATGCGCATTCCTATTCGTACATCTTGATAATCGGATGCAACAAAATTATCCGAAGGCTTATGTTGATTCAGTTGCGGACGTTTTATGATTGTAGTTACTTTCATTGGCGCTGTTGTCGGAGTTTTTCTTCTTGTGTGATAATCTTCGTCATTATATACAGTCGGAATGTATTCAGGCTCGCTGTCTAATTCTGTTTCTAAAAACTGCTCATCTATTTCGCGTATAAAAGGGCTAATCTTGTTGCTTTCGCGTTTTCCCCAGCGATAGCGCGACTGTGCAAACGATATGTTTACTTTTGTCTTTGCACGTGTGAGAGCAACATAAAACAGTCGCCGTTCTTCTTCAAGTTCGTTCAGCGACAGATTGTTTCCCACACTTGGAAAAATATTTTCTTCCATTCCTGCGATATATATATAATCGTATTCCAAACCTTTCGCCTGATGTACTGTCATTAGCGAAACTTTGTCAATATCTTCTGCCTTTTCGTTGTCGGCATCCGTTATCAGCGATATGTTATCAATGTATTCGTTTATTGTTGTAACAAAATCGGATTGACTGTCGTAATCGGCTTTTTTGTTATCGCAAAATTCTTTTATTCCGTTCATAAGACTTTCAATATTTTCGTAACGGCTTTTTCCTTCGACCGAAATGTTCTGGTGCAAATCGGCAATTATTCCCGATTCGACTGCAAGTTCTCTGGCAAATTCAAATGCATCGGTAGTAAACGCTTTTGAAGTAAAATTTTCGATAAATTCTACAAAATCATATAATTTTTTTTGTGTTGAAAGTCTTATTTCGCTTGTCGAAAATTTTTCTGATTTTATTGCATCAAACAGATTTTTTTGCTCGTTATTTGCAAATATCTGTAAACGTTCCATAGTTGAGTTTCCTATTCCGCGTGCAGGATAATTCACAATTCGCTTGAACGCCTCATCGTCATTATGATTTATGCACAAACGAAGATATGCTGTAAAATCCTTTATTTCGGAGCGTTGATAAAATGAAAGTCCGCCGTATATTTTATAGGGAATGTTTTTTCGCCGCAAAGCATCTTCAAAGATTCTCGATTGTGCATTAGTTCTGTACAATATTGCAAAATTGCCGTATGACAACTGTTTTTGGCTAATTACTGCGGATATTGAGTTTGTAATCAAAAAACCTTCTTCCTGATCGGTATAAGATTTGATCACGCCTATCTTCTCTCCTACTCTACCATTTGAAAAACACTTTTTCTTTATCTGATTGGAATTGTTTTTGATAATAGAATTTGCAGCATTTACAATGGTTTGTGTCGAACGATAATTTTCTTCGAGTTTAAATTCATTATAATTGGGATAATCGTTTTTGAAATTCAAAATATTTTCAATTCGTGCGCCGCGAAAAGCATAAATACTTTGAGCATCATCGCCGACAACGCAGACATTGCCATGACGTTCGGCAAGTTTTTTTATTATCAGATATTGAGAATAATTTGTATCCTGATATTCGTCGATTAAAATATATTTAAATTGATTTTGATATTTTTCCAAAATTTTGATATTGTCGCGAAAAAGTATATTGGTATTGAGCAGTAAATCGTCGAAATCCATTGCATTTGCAAGTTTGCATTTCTGAACATATATTGTGTATATGTTGAAAAAATAAGGTTTTTGCAGTTTTTTATCTTCTTCCAAAAGTACGGCATTTGCACAATAAGCACTGGGAGTAATAAGTGCGTTTTTTGCCTTCGATATTCGCGACTGTATTTCGTTTGGCTTATATTTTGTATCATCATAACCAAGTTCGTTTATTATTGACTTTATCAGGCTTCTTGAATCGGCAGTGTCATAGATGGTAAAATTTGAGGAAAAACCTGTTGCATCTGGTTCGGAACGAAGTATGCGCGAAAATATAGAGTGAAATGTTCCCATCCACAGGCGGTAAGAATTTTGTTGTCCTGCAATATTTCTTATCCTTTCGCGCATTTCGCTTGCCGCCTTGTTTGTAAATGTAAGAGCAAGAATATTTTGCGGAGCAATACCCTGTTCTATCATGTAGGCTATTCGATATGTGAGTGTGCGTGTTTTTCCCGAACCTGCGCCTGCAATTATCAGCGATGCTCCATCTATCGCAGTTGCCGCTTTATATTGTATTTCGTTTAATTCTTTTTTGAAATTTTTCAATGCTAAAATGTAATTATATTTTTATGTTTACTATATGACAAAATTTATTTTCAGTCTGTATAACCGCCTTAATAAACTGCGTGTAACAATTATTCATTTTTGAAATGTCTTGCATTTCAGTACAGTTACAGTTCCAAACGCAGACAAATTCAATATCAAAGGTACATATTTGCAACGAATAAACAAACAAATTAATAATTGTTCTGTATTCCATAGGCGATATTGTATATTCCTTCCAATATCTGTCCCTGACGGGACGTCATTATTTTCAAACCTTATAAATGCCTGTTTATTAATTTTTGTATCTGAAAATTTTGCTTTTTAAGGTGCGGCTAATTAATTCACTGACTTTGTAATGTTGTAAAATTAATTCTATATTTTTACATTTGTTTTTACATTTTTTATTTTACTTTAACTACTTAAAAATGAATAATAAAGGTAAAAAAACTCAAAATCTTTTCAAAATAAATAATTAGCGTATATTGTTAATATTTAGATAATTCCACAGATTAGAAACGATTTTTACCATAGACAAAGCTACTGATTATAAATTTACCAATAATTAATATTCTGATAATAAATAAGTTAATATGATTGACTGTTAATATATTTCCAAAAAGATGTTATTAATTCATATTTTTTATATATTTTTGATAAAAATTTCAATTATCATGGAGAAAAACAAGAAATTATCAAGTGTTATTGTCGAAAAATTACGTTCAATGAGCAACGACCAAAAAGCAAAAGAAATGGCACGATATTTTAAAACCGGTTATGGCGAATACGCCGAAAACGATGTTTTTTTAGGAATAGGAACCCCTGAAATACGTAATGTTGCCAAAGAGTATTTTAAAGAAACAAATCTCTCGCAAACGGCTTTGCTCTTACAGTCAAAATATCATGAGATACGGCGTGCAGGCATCGAAATTCTTGTTCTGAAAATGGAAAAAGAAATAGATGAACATAAACGCCAAAAAATTTCACTTTGCTATTTGAACAATATAGACAGAATAAATAATTGGGACTTGGTCGATGCATCTGCTCCAAATTTACTTGGCGCATTTATTGACAACAAAGACAAGTCGATTCTTTACGACTTCGTTGTGTCCGACAATTTGTGGAAACAGCGTATTGCAATTATTGCTACATTTCATTTTATTCGCAAAGGGAATTTTGAGGATACGCTTGCAATTGCCGAAATGCTTATAGACAATAAACACGATTTGATTCATAAAGCAATTGGCTGGATGCTGCGCGAAATAGGTAAACGTGATGTCGAAACTCAACTGAAATTTCTTGACAAATACGCTGCAATAATGCCTCGAACCGCGCTTCGTTATGCTCTTGAAAAATTTGATGCCGACTTGCGCGAATATTATATGACTTTGAAGGAATAATATTTCATTATTGCAAAAAACAAAGCAATGATATAATTACGTGCTTTTTAATTATTAATCATTAAATCTCGTTTCGCTGGCTTATTTCAAAAATCGCTTCCGACACATTTATAATATAATCGCCGAGCTTTTCTGCCTCGTTTATTAAATCTGTATAAACTGTTCCCGCCAAATACGAATATTTTCCGTTTTCGATATTTAATATGTGTTTATCACGAAGTTGCGAACGTTTTACATTTATATCCTTTTCACATTCGTATGCATTGTGTATGTCTTTTATTTGTGCAAATCCTTTTTCAAGATTGCTGTTCATTATTTCGAGCGCTTTTTGAACAATGTCGAACATATTGTTCAAATCTTTTGTCAATGCAGCATCAAACTCAATCTTATTTTCGTTTTTTCGTTTTAATGTTCGTGCAAGATTATATGCCGAATCGGCAATGCTTTCTATTTCGTCAATTATCTTATACATTCCTTGAACTCGATGAACATTGAGTTCGCTAAGATCTCCTTCCGATACTTTTGAAATATAATTTGCTATTTCAACTTCAATTCTGTCGCTAATATCTTCATATTTTTCGATACGCGTAAACTGTTCGCTAAATTTTTCGGGCGCATTTTCATAAAACATCTCGCGTACAATCGAAAACATTCGCGTACAGCGTTTTGCATAATGGCTTATTTCTAATTTTGCCTGTTGCAGCGATAATGCCGCTGTTGACATCATTCCTGTTGTTATATAGCGCAGTCTGAAAATTTCCTCGCCCGTATCTTTCTGTTTTATAAGTTTTGTTACTATCTTTACTATATATTTTGTAAACCAAACCAGAATAAACGTATTTATAATATTAAACATTGAATGGAACAGCGACAGCGAAATAGTAACATCTATGGCTGTTCTTGCTTGAAGCGGATCGCCTGCGCCTACTAAATTTGAAACATAGGCAACCAAATCTAAAAACGGATGATACAAAATCAATACCCAGACGACTCCGAATATATTAAAGACTGTATGTGCCAAAGCTGCACGCCGCGCCGAAACATTGGCTACCATTGCTGCCATGTTTGCTGTTATCGTTGTTCCTATATTTTCGCCCAAAACCATTGCGGCGGCAAGTTCAAATGAAATCCAGCCGTTGGCGCACATTATCAAAGTAAGCGCCACCGTTGCACTCGACGATTGAATTATCATTGTAAGTATTGTTCCTACTGCAACAAAAAGCAAAACAGACAACATGCCTCCGTCTGTATAATTTTTTAAAAATTCCATTATTTGCGGATTGCTTCCAAGGTCAGGCATATTGTTTTTCATAAACGCTAAGCCTAAAAACAGCAAAGCAAAACCTATTAATAACTCGCCCATCGTTTTTCTGCGTTTGCTTTTAAGCATCATCATCGGCACGCCGAATGCTATAATTGGCAAAGCTAACGTAGCAATATCAGCTTTAAAACCAAGCAGCGAAATGATCCACGCCGTTGCTGTCGTTCCGATATTTGCTCCCATAATTACGCCCACCGATTGTGTTAAAGTCATCAATCCCGCATTTACAAAACTTACAATCATTACCGTTGTTGCGCTTGATGATTGAATTACTGATGTAATTAAGGCTCCTGTGAGTATTCGTTTAAGAGGGTTGGAAGTCATCGAAGCTAAAACATTGCGCATTTTTTCGCCTGCTGTTTTTTGAAGAGCATCGCTCATTTTCATCATTCCATACAGAAAAAGCCCTATGGAACCGATAAGAGTTAATATTGAAAATATTAGATCCATGGTAGTTAATTTTTATGGGACAAAATTACTTATATAAAATTTAATATTGAAAAAAAGTTATGAACAGTTGAACAAACCGACCAATGCAAATCATTTTTGCCGTTGATTGTTCGCTTGCTTTATAAATTTTACAAATTCCATTATAATATCATTCGTTTTCATGCCATTCCAATTTAGATTTTCCGATTAGTCAACCGATTCAAAATTATGTATGCGTCTGAATACAGAATACATTTCCTAATTCATAGTTCCTTATGATTTCATTGAAGATAGATGTTTATTATTTTATTTCAGATAATTACACAACATTATATATTATGCTGTTATTTTCATAAAAGTAAAAAACGATTACTTCTGATACATTATAATATTACATCCCGCAAACTTACAATACCTTTTCTAAAACAATAAAATAATGTATTTGTATTCAGAGGATTGAGTTTTTATTTATTAATTTTTTTGCTGGTATTGCTAAAAATTAATAATTTTACCGCCGAAATTTACATCATCAAATTAATAAAGATTATTATTTATGAGCAAAAAAATTACAGTAGAAGAAGCCGTTTCTAAAATTAAAAGCGGTATGACAATTATGGTTGGCGGATTTTTATCGAATGGTTCGGCAAATAAAATACTTGATGCGCTTGCAAAAAGCGATGTCAAAGATATTACAATAATTACAAACGACACTTCATTTCACGATAAGGGAGTAGGTAAGTTATTGGAACGTAAACAAATAAAGAAGGTTATTGCTTCTCATATCGGAACTAATGAACTTACTCAACAGCAAATGAATGCAGGCGAAATTGAAGTTGAATTTGTACCTCAGGGAACGCTTGCAGAGCGCGTACGCGCAGGCGGTTACGGATTAGGCGGCGTTCTCACTCCAACAGGGCTTGGAACAATTGTAGCCGAAGGAAAACAAATTATAAATGTAGATGGAAAAGACTATCTGCTTGAAAAACCTTTGCGAGCCGATATTGCACTTGTTGGAGCAAGTAAGGGAGATGAATCGGGAAATCTTGTATATTATGGAACAAGTCAAAATTTCAATCCAATGATGGCGACTGCAGCCGATTTGGTGATTGCCGAAATTGATGAAACAGTTCCTGTCGGAGCAATTCGTCCCGAAGATGTACATACGCCTGCAATTATGATAGATTATATTGTTGAATAAAAAATAATTGAATATGACAAAATCACTTATACGTGTGCGAATGAGTTCGCACGATGCTCATTATGGCGGCAATCTGGTCGATGGAGCAAGAATGTTAAATCTTTTCGGAGATGTGGCAACAGAACTTTTGATTATAAACGATGGAGACGAAGGGCTTTTTTGCGCTTACGACAATGTAGAATTTCTGGCTCCTGTTTATGCTGGCGATTATATCGAAGCAACAGGCGAAATAACTCACATAGGCAACTCGTCCCGCAAAATGATTTTTGAAGCGCGGAAAGTAATAGTGCCGCGAACTGATATTTCAGATTCAGCTGCGGATGTTTTAGACGAACCGATAATTGTTTGTCGGGCAAGTGGAACATGTGTAGTTCCCAAAAACTGTCAGCGAAAAAAATAATTTGTATTATGATTTAAACGATAACAAAACGTAAAACAAATTAATTATAACAGCAGTGTAAAAACAAAAAAACCGGCTTCAATCATTGACATTTATTTATCAAGAGAGGAAGTTTCCGGGTTGCACAGCAAAGATAGTAACTGTTTTCAAATACAGAAAGCGAAAACCAAAAATAATTTATCTTTGTAAAAATTATTTAAAAAAACGTATTATAGAAAATTTAATAAATTATGGAAAAATTAATAATTACAGCCGCAATTTGCGGCGCAGAAGTACTTAAAGAACATAATCCTGCCGTACCATATACGGTTGACGAAATTGTTCGTGAAGCAAAATCGGCTTACGATGCAGGCGCAAGCATTATTCACTTGCATGTGCGATACGACGATGGAACGCCGACACAAGATAAAGCGCGTTTCAAAGAATGTATGGATGCAATCAAATCCGCAGTTCCCGACATTATAATTATGCCATCGACTGGAGGCGCCGTAGGAATGACAAATGACGAACGTTTGCAGCCAACGGAACTTGATATAGAAATGGCAACGCTTGATTGCGGAACTTGTAATTTCGGTGGAGATGACGTATTTACAAACACCGAAAACACAATAAAATATTTCGGACAGCGGATGATTGAACGTGGCATAAAACCCGAACTCGAAGTTTTTGATAAAAGCATGATTGAAATGGCATTGCGATTACATAAAAAAGGATTTATCAACAAACCTTTACATTTCGATTTTGTTATGGGAGTAAACGGCGGAATTGGCGGTGATTTGCGCGATTTTGTCTTTATGCGTGGCAGTATTCCGCCCGATGCAACTTATACCGTAGCGGGAATTGGACGTTATGAATTTCCTTTGGCTATGGCTTCGATTATTGATGGCGGACATGTTCGCGTAGGATTTGAAGATAATGTTTACCTGTCGAAAGGAGTATTGGCAAAATCGAATGGAGAACTTGTTGCAAAAGTTGTACGAATGGCAAAAGAACTTGGACGCGAAATAGCAAATCCTGCCGAAGCAAGACAGATATTGGGAATGAAACCGTTATAAAAAAATAAATTATTTAAAAATTATTATAAAATTATGCAAAAGAAAGGAAACAAATACGGCACGCACCGTGTAATTGAGCCGAAAGGCGTATTGCCGCAACCGGCAAACAAATTAGACAACAATATGGATGGAATCTACGACAACGAAATCCTTATTGATGTACAAACATTGAATATTGACAGCGCATCGTTTACGCAAATCGAAGAACAGGCTGGCGGCGATAAGGCAAAAATTGCCGAAATCATGTTAGGTATTGTTGAAAAACAGGGTAAACATCGTAATCCAGTAACAGGTTCGGGAGGAATGTTGCTCGGAACGATCGAAAAAATCGGCGATGCTCTGAAAGATAAAATTGACCTGAACGTTGGAGATAAAATTGCAACTTTGGTTTCGCTGTCGCTTACGCCTTTGCGCATTGATAAGATCAAAGAAATTCGCGCAGATGTCGATCAGGTTGATATTGACGGAAAAGCAATTTTGTTTGAGAGTGGAATTTATGCAAAAATTCCGGACGACATGCCCGAAAAACTTGCGCTTTCGGCATTGGACGTTGCTGGTGCTCCAGCACAGACAGCCAAACTTGTGAAGCCCGGAGATACAGTACTGATTATCGGCGCAGGAGGAAAATCGGGAATGCTGTGCTGTTACGAAGCAAAAAAACGCGCAGGCGTTACAGGAAAAGTAATTGGTTTGTGTCACAGTCAGAAATCAACCGAACGCCTGAAAAAACTCAATTTCTGCGATTACGTATTTTCTGCCGATGCCACTCAGCCTGTGCCTGTGCTTGAAGAAATAGAACGCATTACCAACGGGCAACTCTGCGATATAACAATCAACAATGTAAATATCACCGATACCGAAATGACATCAATCCTTTGTACCAAAGATACAGGACTGGTTTATTTCTTTTCGATGGCAACAAGTTTCACTAAGGCTGCGCTCGGCGCCGAAGGCGTTGGCAGCGACGTAACCATGATTGTTGGCAACGGCTACACAAAGGGACATGCCGAAATCACATTGCAGGAACTGCGCGAAAGCGAAGAACTACGAAAGATTTTTACCGAACTTTACGCTTAAAAGATAAATGTATAAAAACATAGAAATAAAGTTTAATAAAAATTATACTATTGAAAAAGACAAGATATTTAATATATTCAATGTATTTTTTGATAATGAATTTATATTTGATTTCACAGAAAATTCGGTAGAAATTCAAATCAGATCAATAGATTATAACAATCTTCAACTTCACGTAAACAGATCTTTATCTAATGATGCACTTAATAACGATTCAAAAGAAATAATAAAGAAAATTTTTGATGCTGTAACGGCGATTAAAAGCTACGGATTAAAAGGAAATAAACGTGTTTATGTTGACTATAACAAAGAGAGAAAAGTACAGAATCGTAAAGAAAAAGAAAATAAAAGAGGACAATTTTATTATACAAATGGTAATGATTTTTCATTAAAAAATAATGAACTGCCTCCGAATTATGAAAATAAAATTATTTGTGGAGACAGCCAAATAATATTATCAAATCTGCCTGATAACTGTGTAGATTTAGTCATAACTTCTCCTCCATATAATTTTGGACTTGATTATGCCGATACAAATGATGATTCGCATTGGGAAACCTATTTTAATAAATTATTCAGTATTTTTAAAGAATGTATTCGAGTTCTGAAATATGGTGGCAGAATAATTATTAATGTTCAACCGTTATTTTCAGATTATATTCCGACACACCACATAATCGGTAATTTTTTCACACAAAATAAAATGATATGGAAAGGCGAAATTTTATGGGAAAAAAATAATTATAACTGCAAATATACAGCATGGGGCAGTTGGAAAAGTCCAAGTAATCCTTATTTGAAATATACATGGGAATTTATAGAAATTTTTTGTAAAGGAGAATTAAAAAAGCAAGGATTACATGAAAATATTGATATTACAGATGAAGAATTTAAAAAATGGGTAGTTGGAAAATGGTCAATAGCGCCTGAAAGAAATATGAAAGAATTTAATCATCCTGCAATGTTTCCTGAAGAACTTGTTATGCGTGCAATCAAACTGTTTTCTTTTAAACAGGATATTATTCTTGACCCTTTTAATGGTGCAGGCACAACAACATCAGTAGCAAGAAAATTGGAACGTAAATATTTAGGAATTGATATTTCAGAAGAATATTGTAAAACAGCACAAAAAAGAATTTCTCAAACATTATTGTAACTATGAAAAAGAAGAATGTAAAAAAAATAGAAGAACTGGTTACTGAATGTAATGCACAAATAAGAGGCATTGAACAAATTGCCTTAAAAGACGAAAACCGTGCTTATGGAGGAATTATTAGGGCAGGTAAAGGTGGTTTAGTAGAGTTTCTTTGTAGGGAATTGATAAAAATTGCATGGAATGAAATTAACGGTAAAGAAGAAATATTGTTTTTTTCAGATAAAAAAATACAGATACCAATAAAAAAAGAATACATTTCAAAAATAACTTCACCTGAAATACGCGAATGGATTAAAGACAATTTCAATGATTTTGTTTTTCACGCACAGGTTGATATTCATGTTTTTATTGATAATAAGTTTATTTTAGGGGTAGAATGTAAATCTTATACGGAAAATGCCATGCTTAAACGCATATTAGTTGATTTTACATTATTAAAAACTATTTATCCGAAATTGAATTGCGCTTTATTGCAACTTGAAAGTCAGTTGACAGGTGATTATTCTCAACCAAGTAAAGATATAATTTTTGGAAGTCATAGTACACATACGCTTCTGTCTTATTTTGATGTAGATTTAAATATAATAACCCTGCTTGATGGAGAAAGAAAAGTTGATAAACCCATTCACAAAAAAGAATTTTACAAGCCGCTTAAAAAGGAATTATTAATAAAAACAGTAGAAAAATTTATAGATTTATTGAAATCGGATATTAATGAAATTAAATATTAATAAAGACAAATAACAATATGCAGAAAAAAGGTTGCAGATACGGAACACATCGGGTAATATCGCCGGCAGGCACATTGCCGCAGCCGGCGCAAAAACTCGATAACACAATGGAAATATACGACAATGAACTGCTCATTGATGTATCGACTCTCAATATTGACTCGGCAAGTTATACGCAAATACGCCGCGCCTGCAATGGCGATGAAACGTTGATGAAAAACATGATTCTTTCCATAGTCGAAGAGCGTGGAAAGATGCAAAATCCAGTTACAGGTTCGGGCGGAATGTTGATAGGAACGGTCAAAGCGACAGGCGAGAATTTCAAAAACGCAACAAAAGTAAAAGCAGGCGACAGGATAGCAACTTTGGTATCGCTTTCACTGACGCCTCTGAAAATAGACAGAATAACAAACCTGTCGGCAGAATCCGATCAGGTGGATATTGTCGGGCAGGCGATACTTTTCGAAAGCGGCTTGTTTGCCATCTTGCCCGACGACATACCCGAAAAACTTGCTTTAGCCGTACTCGACGTTGCAGGCGCTCCGGCTCAGGTTGACCGTCTGGTTACCGAAGGCGACATGGTTTGCATAATAGGCGGTGGCGGAAAGTCGGGCGTGCTGTGCTGCTATCAGGCATTGAAAAACGCAGGACCTTACGGAAAGGTTATTGTAGTTGAATATTCAGCCGAAAATGCACAGCGCATCAAGGATATGCATTTGGCTACCGATGTAGTTATTGCCGATGCAACAAACGTGATGGACGTTTACAGCAAGGTAATGCCGCTGACAGGCGGAAGAGGTGTAGATGTTACAATCAATAACGTAAACGTTCCTTCGACCGAGATGACATCCATCCTGATAACCAAAGGGCAGGGCTGCGTTTACTTTTTTTCAATGGCAACAAGTTTCACCAAAGCCGCGCTCGGAGCCGAAGGCGTAGGAAAAGACATAAACCTTATCGTAGGCAACGGATATGCACGTGGACATGCCGAACTGACATTGAACATAGTGCGCGAATCGAAAGAAATACGCGAACTTTTTGAACAACTTTATGTGAAATAGATTAGTGATTGATGATAAATAAGAAAAATGTTATAATTTGTGCTGTATAAAAATGTGAAATTAAAAATGAAAAAAAATCTGGATTGCTTCACCTTGCGGGTTCGCAATGACGACAAGAATTCGAGTGTCATTGCAAAGTGGAACGCTGAAGCAACCGAAGTTCGGTGTAGCCAATCCAGAATATTGATAATTCACAAAATTATACCGCATGAAGTATAAGTAAAAGATGTATAATGTTCGGCGTAGCGTCCCCGCTACGTCGGATATAGAAGACAAATTGACAAAAGAACAAATAAAACAAACAAGATAAGTATATAAAACAAAAAACAAAAATGAACAGTATAAACAGAAAAACAATGTTTCCCGATGTCAGCGATGCACAGTGGAACGACTGGCGCTGGCAAGTGCAAAACCGCATAGAAACACTCGAACAGTTAAAAAAATACATAAACCTTACACGCGAAGAAGAAGATGGCGTGGCAAAATCGCTCGAAACACTGCGAATGGCTATCACACCATATTATTTGAGTCTGATAGATACCGGCAATCCTCACTGTCCCGTGCGCAAACAGGCAATTCCCACAGCCGCCGAAACACACAAGTCGGCTGCCGACCTGCTCGACCCGCTGCACGAAGACGAAGACTCGCCCGTACCCGGACTTACGCACCGCTATCCCGACCGCGTACTGTTTCTGATTACCGACATGTGTTCGATGTATTGCCGCCACTGTACGCGCCGCCGCTTTGCCGGACAGCACGATGCCGCTTCGCCAAAAGACAATATCGAAAAGGCGATAGATTATATAGCACGTACACCACAGGTGCGCGATGTGCTGCTTTCGGGCGGAGATGCACTGATGTTGAGCGACGACCGACTTGAATATATTATCCGCCGCCTGCGCGAAATCCCACATGTCGAAATTATACGGCTCGGAACGCGCACACCTGTGGTTTGTCCGCAACGCATTACCGACGGCTTTGTGAATATGATAAAAAAATATCATCCCGTATGGATAAACACACATTTCAATCATTCTAATGAAATAACTCCCGAATCTGTTGAAGCCTGTGCGCGAATGGCTAATGCAGGAATACCGCTTGGAAATCAGACCGTGCTTTTGCGCGGCGTCAATGACTGTGTAGATGTGATGAAAAAGTTAGTTCATAACCTCGTAAAGATTCGCGTGCGACCGTATTATATTTATCAATGCGACCTGTCGATGGGACTTGAACATTTCCGTACGCCCGTGTCGAAAGGTATAGAAATAATCGAAAACCTGCGCGGACACACTTCGGGATATGCCGTTCCCACCTTTGTGGTTGATGCACCGGGCGGCGGCGGCAAAACGCCCGTCATGCCCACTTATATAATATCGCAAAGTCCGCACAAAATAGTATTGCGTAATTTTGAAGGCGTGATAACGACATACACGGAGCCGACAGACTACAAAGAAGAATGTCATTGCAGCGATTGCAGCGGCAAAACCAAAGAAGGCGTAGCAGGATTGCTGAACGGCAACGGACTGTCGCTCGAACCCGCCGCCCTCGAACGTAAAAAAAGAAAAATGAATGGTTAATGAAAATTGTTGATTTGACGAACAGACAGATAAATATTCGCTCCTCTCAAAAAGAATGTAAAATATTTATTATACTTCGTTCGAGATAAATTTGTGAGTTTTTGACATTCTGGATTGGCTACGCCGATCTTCGGTTGTTTCAGGCTATGCTTTCGCAATGACGCTCGAATCCTTGTCGTCATTGCGAACCCGCAGGGTGAAACAATCCAGATTTTTTTTCATTTTTAATTTCACATTTTTACGCCGAGCAAAGTATATTCTTTTACGATATTTTGAATTATGCCCTTTAAATCATTAAATTTTAATTATATTTGTATCCAAAATGAATGAGATTTTTCGTATTGAAATTAAATAATTAATGTTAGAACTTCCTGACATATTTTTACAAAGAACAAAAGATATTCTCGGTAACGAACTGTATGATTTTGTCGATGCTTTGCATAAGGAAACGCCTGTGAGCCTGCGCAAAAATCCTGATAAGTCGGCGGCAATCGCAGGAAACGAAAATGTTGAATGGTGCGACAATGGAATTTATTTGCCTCAACGAACAGTGTTCACTCTCGATCCCGATTTTCATGCAGGCGCATATTATATACAGGAAGCGAGTTCGATGTTTTTGGAACAGGCGATAAAGCAGCACTGCCAAAATAAAGATAAAATTATTGCTTTGGATTTATGCGCAGCGCCCGGAGGTAAATCTACTCATTTACTTTCGCTTTTGCCCGAAAATTCGTTGCTTGTTGCAAATGATGTTATCCGTAGCCGTGCTAAAATTTTATATGAAAATGTTTTAAAATGGGGAAATTCAAACGTAACGGTAACCAGCAACGATCCTAAACATTTTTCGTCATTAAACGGTTTTTTTGATTTGATTTTGGTTGATGCTCCGTGTTCGGGCGAAGGAATGTTTAGAAAAAATAATAATGCCCTCAAAGAATGGTCGGTTGATAATGTTAAACTTTGCGCCGAGCGTCAACGTCGAATACTGGCTGATATTTGGAATGCACTGAAACCCGACGGATTGCTTGTTTATTGTACCTGCACTTACAATGTCGCCGAAAACGAAGAAAATATGAAGTGGCTGATTAGCAATTTCGATGCAGACAGTTTACATATAAAAACAAAATCTGAATGGGAAATTTCGGAGAATTTAATTCCTGAAGTTTTTTCTTACCGCTTTTATCCTCACAAAACAAAAGGCGAAGGTTTTTGTTTGAGCCTAATGCACAAAAACGGCGACAAAGTACGTTTCAGCGAAAGAAAAGAAAATCGCAATCAAAAAAATATTCCCAAAAACTTGGATTTTGTTCGCAGATATTTAATTGATTCTCAAAAATATAATTTCAATATCGACAATAACGCTGTGAAAGCCCTTAAATCGGAATTTTCAAACGAAATAAATTTTATATCAAAGCGATTACGATGCTTATCTTCGGGCATCACATTAGGAACGTTAAAAGGAAATGATTTTGTTCCTTCTCATGCGCTTGCTTTGTCGGTTGATTTAAATACCGAAGAATTTCCGGAAATCAATATTGATAAACATTCTGCGCTTAAATTTTTACATAAGGATAATATTCGATTCGACTGTAAAACTGTCGGTTACAATCTTGTCTGCTATAATAACAATGCTCTTGGATGGGTAAAAAATATCGGCAATCGCACAAATAATTTATATCCACAAGAATGGAGAATACTTATGGATGTGTAATTGTGAATATTCCGTATTGAAATTTATATGCGGCTTGACAAAAAACAATAAAAATGAAAATAAATTTAGTGTTAACCTGCTAACTTTTTTTTACTGAATACAGCATAAACTTTATTATCTTTGCAAAATCTTTGTGAACTTTATAAATTGTACAAAATAAGGAAAATGAGCGGAAAAGACAAATTACGAAAATTCAACGAAAATGCGACATTCACATCGCTTTATCAACCTGCGCTTGATGCGATATTCGAAAACGATTACGAACTCAAAGGCAAATGGAATGCAAAAGTATTTAAGAACGACAATCCGATAGTTCTTGAACTTGGTTGCGGCAAAGGCGAATATACAATAGCGCTGTCTCAAAAGTTTCCGAACAAAAATTTTATCGGTATCGATATCAAAGGCGCTCGTTTGTGGAAAGGCGCTAAATTTGCACACGAAAATAACCTTGAAAATGTAGCATTTGTGCGCACTCGCATTGATTTTATAACATCGTTTTTTGCCGAAAACGAAATTTCGGAAATTTGGATAACCTTTGCCGATCCTCAATTAAAACGCAACAGGAAACGACTTACAGGAATAATGTTTTTAAACAGATATAAAAAATTTCTTAGAAATGACGGAATAATTCATTTGAAAACCGATAGCCGTTTTTTGTACGAATATACATTAGCGCTTGCAAAACAAAACAATCTGAAAATAATAGAAGCAAATAATGACATTTACGGCAGCAGCATAGCCGATGATATTTTGTCGATAAAAACGTTTTATGAATTGCAATTTTTGGAACAGGGCTTTGAAATAACATATCTTGCGTTTTGTCTGAACAGTGCAACAACGCTCAAAGAACCTGTTTGGGAAAAGGAAAAATATAACAGATAAAGCAATATCATGCAAAATAAAAAAAACTGTCTTAAAAAAGACAGTTTCTTCATTAATTTGTAGTTTTCTGCTATTTGCTGCAACTTTCCTGTATTACTTTTATTCCGTTATTGCAATTTTGAGTTCCCGACATAAAAATTACTGTTCGAG
The DNA here is from genome assembly GCA_031269545.1 of Prevotellaceae bacterium. Classification (GTDB taxonomy): domain Bacteria; phylum Bacteroidota; class Bacteroidia; order Bacteroidales; family UBA932; genus JAIRKV01. The sequence goes on along the minus strand of JAISYZ010000243.1, from coordinate 5,912 downwards.
GATTTTTTACATCAGAGTCATCTGTGTAATATGCATTAAAAGTGAGCGTAACACTCGAAAATGGCGCTGTTCCCGATGCCATAATATAATCAATATCTGCATCTTTTAACGCTTTATTAACTTCATCAATAAAGTTGTCAGAAAGAGCAGATTCTTGATTAATCAGTAAATTTAAAGTAATATCACCACCTGTGCAATTAATATCGCTACTCGAAATACTTTCAACACTTTGAATTTGTGGTATTGTAACACAAATTTCCTGTTGCCCAAATATATTATTGGCAAAAACAAAACATGCCAATAAAACTGTTGATTTTTTAATAATTTGTAACATAAAAAATTTTTTTAATGGTTTATAAATAAATAGACATATTAAAAATGTCTTTTGCAAAATTAACGGATTTATCTGAACTGTCAAAATTTTTATTTATAATCTATACAAAATGACGTTAATATGTTTTAATCATTTGGTAAATATGATAAAATAAAGCAAAAAAGAAACAAATAATTGCATTTTATTTAATAAAAACAGTTGTTTTGCAATTCATTCATTCAGCATTAAACTCATATAAGGCTTTTGTTTATCAAAAACAAATTGCGTGAGTTGGGCGATGTTCCACGCATTGTGCGAATTTTCGAGCGGCGATTTTATGCATTCGGCATTTGATATGACATAACAGCCGTCGTTTTCGGTAATTACGCTGTCTTTTACAAAAATTGTTTTTTTACAGTTGCGATGCGTTTTCGCATAAAGTCGTAACATTTTTTCAACGCACGTTATTCTCATCATTCCAAAAGGCTCGTCGTGTTTCGTTTGAGGCAGGTCAATAAAAATCAAATCATCTGCGGCTGTTTTTTTCGATATTGTTTTAAGTAAACTTGCCGATATTTCCCGTGTTTCGGCAAAATGTTCGTTAACGGCAATATCAGCGTTTATCTGCGATGCAAATGATATTCCTGCTATTTTGTCTTTGTATTCGGCAATCAATATTATACCGTTGCTGTTGTAAATATCTTCGCAAACAGTTTCAAAATCGTTGAAAGAATGTTGTATGCAGCAATTGCGTTCATACATTTTGCTGTCAAAATATTTGAATGCATCATGTTTGTCTGCTTCCGAATATTCGTATATTTTACAATCGCTTTCGCTGTTGATATTACAAGTATTTATCCGTCTTTTTGTGCGATAAAATATAGTTTCGTAATCATTTTTTCTATAAACATCAAAGAGATGCAACTCGGCTGGAATAAGGAATGTAGCGTAAATTCCATCATTAAACAGTTGTCTGTAAGTTTTTTCTAAAAGTTTTACCATTAATCCCTGTCTGCGAAAATCGGGATGCGTGCAAATTGCCGACAGATATGCCAAATCTATTTTTGCATCGAAAAAGGTCATTGTATATGGAATTACCTGCAAAGCCGCAACAGGATTATGATTTTTCAATATTGTAAAATGATTTTTTTCGGTATATCTTTTATTAAAATAAAAATTTACAAATTTGTCATTATCATCGAAACAAAGTTTGTAAAGCGATATTGACATTTCCTTTAAGGTCTGTTGCTTGGTCGAATAAATATTTGTATTGTCATCATTCATTTTTGCGATTAATGATTGTAACTGTTTCTGATTTTTATTATTTTTCAGTTGTTGTCGGCTAATTGAACTCTGTGTTTTTCCAAAATCATTTCGGGTTGATATGATAATTTTGCTTTTCGCAAGCCGGGAATATCAAGGTCTTCTTCGCGATTGATATAAATGTACCGTTCTGGAATATGCTTTACAAACAGATTGTTTATCATTGCATAAGCGCCTTCGATATTTCTGTCGGCTTTTTCGATGCAAACATCAAAAGTTTCGTAATTTATAGGATTTCCATAAGTGAAAGCCCTTATTTTTCCGTTTACAAACAATACACCGCCCAGCAAATCCAGCGCTTTCATGTTGTTTATCGCCAAAGTCAGCGCCGTGCGTTCATCTGACAATGCCTCCTGTTCTTCGGCGGTTACGTTTTCGTTGTACCACGATTTTTCAAGTTCTATACATTCGCCAACCAAGTCGGGCGTAAGAATTTTATATTCGTAATTATCGTTATTTTTCAGAAATCTGTTAATAAAGTTTCGTTTCGACTGCAGTTTTTTGCCTTTTAATGTTACAAGATTTTCACGCAGGTAAATATAATCCGAATATTTTCGATTTACCGAATATTTGAATGTTTTTGGCATGGCTTCTTCAAGTTCGGAACACATATTTTTACATGCGCCTTCTATTCTGAAAGGTTTTTGCAGCGATTTTGCATCATCAATTATTGCAATCAAGGCATGCCGCAAATTTCCTTCGCCTATGGGCATCATGTAAACGAGTTCGTTTTTGTAGAAGAAACGCATCAGTAGAAAATCGTTTACTATCGCATATTGAGTGCCATACATAAACGACCAGCTAAATAAATTTGCAAACGACAGTTCGCAATTTCGCCGCCATTGTTTAATCGTAAACGATTGTACAATTCTCTTATCGTCTATTGTAATATTTTTGAATGGTATCATATATTGTTTTTTATTTCTGAATTTGTGTGCGAGAATTTACCACATGACAAAATTATAAATTTGTTGCTATTATTGCGCAGTATCTTGGTTTTTTTAAATGAATTTAAGACAAAATATTATTTTTATTATAAACCAATAAATTAAAATAAATTAAATAACTATTTTTTGTTCTTCATTATTTTATTTCATCCATAGAAAATGTTTTTTGCTGTTCTGCTTTTTGTTTTGCAATATAATCCAGCCATTTCGTATAGAGTTCATCCGGAAATTCTTCGTATCCCAAATCATCAATTTGCTTGTACAATTTTTGCATCTTTTCATAATGCATATATGCTTTCGATGATTTTTTCTTCAATATTTCAGGATTTTGTGCATCCAGCAAATCGGCAATAGTCAAGACTAACTGTGTCTGGTAGTGTGCCTTAGGAATTAAAGCATTCAAGTTGTTAGAAAGATATTGCATTGCTGTATCCAAACATTTTAAATAAAAATCATCAAATCCGTATCTTACATAATAATATCGAGCTAAATTTATTAACATTTCAGCAACGATATTAGTTTTGTCCAAAGGTTCGAGATAAAGTTTATTGCGAATAGCTTCGGCTTTTATATAACCGCTGTTCATGTAATGGGCATCGCTGAGAATGGCATTGCATGTTAATTCCAAATTATACCATGCGCCTTTTTTATCCTGTATTTTTATAAATGAATGTCGTGGTGAAAACGACCAGTATGCATCGGCTTTAATTTCTTCTGCCAAAATAAGATAATACAATGGCATTGAATAACATTGACCAATTCCCGTTCTCATTAATTTTGTAACAAAATGGCTGTCATAACTATTTTTTGAGTTGTAATCATCATAATCATACTTGACAGGTAAATGGGTAAGCGTTTTTTCAATACCTGTATTCTTAAATTTCAAAGTGTCACTTATTAAACGAAACAGCATCATATTCTTAACCAAATTATCATTCCCGTTTAATTTTTCTTCTTTTATTTTTTGATTGTAAAACTGCACTTTACGTTTTAGAAAATTTTGATAATCAGAATAATTTAATGCGTTGCCGTAAAAAGCATTCTCGACAAGAAAAACCGTCCTTCCCAAATTTAACGATTTTTCGCCTTTAAGCATTGCACTGATTTCTTCAAATGCCTGATAAAAGAATTCTGTTCCTTTCGGATCCTTATATGATTGAGAGGGAAATCCTGTGTTAATCAGCATTAGCGCTACATTGTGCCTCATATAAATATCTTCGTTAATAATTGCTTCGTTTTGTTTCTGTGTTCGCAAATGTTCATCATGATTGTAATACATGTTTGGTTGCTGTTGTCGATTCAATTGATGATTGTACGGATTTGGAACCTGCGGCATTGGAACAGTCGGTACAGGTAATTGCGGTATTCGTATTCCGGCTGTTTGTGCAGATAAATTTGTGGCGCAAAAAATAAAAACGATTCCAATAATATTTTTCATAATACGTTTATTTATAGGTCATCTTTATTAACAATCAGGGATTTTACTCTGTAATTAGTTGTTTCGATTCCCATTGAATTTAACCAGTTGAGATACATGTTTTGTGGCATTTTACGGTAACCTGAATGATGAATGTGCGCATATAATTCGTTCATTTGATTAAGTAAATCAGTATTTTCCAAACCCTGCACCGACTGTTTATACATGTCAGCCAGTGTTTCGGCTTTTAGCAGTAAGGCATTGATATAATTAGGAAAATGACTTAAAGCGGTTTCGCAGCATTGCAGAATAAAATTTCCGTTCTGCAATCCGAATTTTGCCCGATAGCCATGCGCCAAATCAACAAGACAAAGAGCAACAGACTGTTTTAGCGATAATGTATCCATGTAAATACCGTTTCGCAAAGCATCGATATGAATATATCCTGACGACATAAGCCATGCATCAGTAGGAAAATCGCCGCAGGTGAGTTCTATATTGTACCAGCCTGCGCGTTTATTCTGAACTTTTATATAGATATGATTAGGCGCTAACGACAAATAAGCATCCTGCTTCAATTCGTCCATTATTATTTTGTAGAGAAAAGGCAACGAATGACAGTTACCTTTTTTCGTTTCCATCAACGTAGAGACAAACATATTCGACCATTCTTTTTGTCCTGCAAAATCATCAAAATTATATTCAAAAGGCGTATGTATAAAAATTCCATCGTTTGTTGAAACAGGAAGAGAATCGGTCATAAAAACAAAAACCGCGCATTGTGCTGTTGCCCTTTCTACATCTGTTTCTTTATAAACAACATTTCCAGATGCCATTATTCCTCTGCAAAAGGAAGCATAAAACCGAATGAAATTATCAAACTCTTCTTCGTTCAACTGATTTTCAAAATAAGCGTTTTCGGTAATAAAAACTGCTTTTTTGAAATTTAAAGAATCTTCACCCGACAGCATTTTGTTTATATAATTATAGGTATCTTCATATGCAGCAGATTCTTGTGCTGATAGTGAAAATGAATAAAATAATGATAATACAAATAAACATTTTTTCATTTTAGTTTAATTTTATTTTATTTATTCCTCATGCTTACCTTTTTGTTTATCTAAAAGTATTAAACTATCTCTATTAACCAATTTATATCTCCATTCCGGCGCGGGTGTATAATGCCAACCATCATCCTTAATTTCGTGTTTACTGAAAAAATCATTTTCATTTACAAAATCAATGCTTAAAGAATCTTCACTTAACAGCCAATTCATATTTTCAAATCTGTATGAATATATTATAACAGGTTTATTATTCACACTCTTTCCACCAATAAGTCGAAATAGAGTATCTTTATTTCCTGTTTGTGTATCTATTCCTTCCATTAGTCCGGGATATGCGTAAAAGGTAAGTAAAGTATCCTTTCTGTTTTTTGAACAAACCGCCATATACATTGTTGGCGCATCAAAAGAATTTGGCGTATTGATGGATGTAACAAATGAAAGTAATGTGTCGTTAATTTTTTCTGACAAAAAAATTTGATTTTTAATATTTATATTTGCATCTGTTTGTTTTGATAATTCTTCGCTTTTTTTTGATTTACAGCCAAAACAAAAAATAGCAACTATTACAATAAAAATATATTTTTTCATACAAGTATTATTTTAAAGTTCCAAAAAAGAATTGTTTATAATTATTTTTAATGTTCCGTATAAAAGCAGGTCCTTTATAATTAATATGGTATAGCCGTTTAGAATTTGGGAAATAAACATAATTTAATCTTGTTTGTTTTACATTATTTTCATTTGTATAGACCAAAGAGCCGAGATAATCAAAGCCCTTGCCTGCGCTGTCAACTGCGCCTGCCTTTGTGCCATCGGCTATGTATGTGTATGCGACTTTCACTGTG
>JAISYZ010000182.1 GCA_031269545.1 Prevotellaceae bacterium | reverse complement strand
TTCCCGCGGGCATACGTGATATAACCTCTTCGGTTGAAGGATTCAGCACATCAATCCATTTTCCTGATGTGTTTTCGACAAATTTGCCGTCAATGAACATTTTTAGCTCTCTCATAATATAAAAAACCTTTTTTATGTTAATAGAATAAAAATTTTTGCAAAGGTAGTAAAATTTTTTTAAAACACGATTTTTATAAATTTTTTGGAAAAAAATTTATATGTTTTATAACATATTTTTTATTTAATAAAAGTTAAACATATTTCCTTTTAAATTGTTGTTAAATTTGATAGTTATATTGAGAAGATATAAGGATGAAGATAAAAAAGGTGTTAAAAAAGGTTAAAAAATTATATTCGTATAATTTTTAGTATTACTTTTGCATCATAAAACAGGAGGGATTAAATCTGCTAAGGGGTTGAAATAAAATGTCAATTAGGTATTTTCACTCTTCCATAAATGAACTCTACAAGCTGACGACCGCCGGAAGTATCCAGTTGACATTTCTCCTGTATTTATTTTCTTTTTTATAAAACCAGCGTACACAGTACGGGATTATGATCCGAAAGGTACACGCCATTGTCTTTGCAGTCGTAAATGATTCCATGACGGCTTGCTTTTATGTTTCCACGTATAAAAATATAGTCAATAATTACGCGTCTTTTTAAAGGAACTCTGCCAAAACCGTGATACGACCATTCGGGTCCATATCGCAAAGGCGACAAATCGTAAGTATTCAACAAGTGTTCGGGATTCGATTCGTCCGTCAAAATCTTTATCGCTTCGTTTGTCGATTCGGAGTTAAAGTCTCCCGTAACAATAACGGGCTTATCCTTAACGATTTCCTTTAATTTCGACATCAAAAGTTTACTGCTTTCACGACGAGCCGTCTGCCCGATATGGTCGAAATGAGTGTTTGCGAAATAAAAATCCTTGCCGGTCCGCTTGTCTTTAAAGCGACCCCAGGTTACAACACGCTCACATGCTGCGTCCCAACCTTTTACGCCTACTGCCGCCGGATTTTCCGACAACCAGAAAGTTTCGGATTCCAACACATCGAAACGGTCTTTCCTGTACATGATTGCGCTGTATTCGCCTTTGGTTTTACCATCAAGCCGCCCGACGCCCAGAACTCCGTATCCGGGCAAATAATGTTGTAAATCTTCGAGTTGATGATGTAGAGCCTCCTGTAAACCAACAATATCCGCTTCGTAAAAACCGATGCAGGCGGCGGCAAATTCTTTACGGTTGCTCCATTCGTTTAAACTGTCGGCACGAGTATCGTATCTGATATTGAAAGTCATCACATTCAATTCCGGTTCCGGCTGTACCGCACAACTCATCATCGCCGTAACTATCAGACTTATAAGAAAAAAACGTATTGTATTCATAATAGAACGAATTAAAATTTTATGCAAAGATAATGTTTTTTTTTCATACGTACGTTTAATGGGCTGATTCGGCGACATAGACCCCGAACTTTATTCTACGCTTTTTTGAAATCCAAAATTTAATACTACTTTTGCAGCCAATAAAATACGCAGTAAGATGCAACAAATAGGAATAAAAAATTTTGAACCAATCGAAGTATAATAATGATTGAAATAACAGTATGCAACTATTCGGATCCGGCGCATCGGGAGGCAATAGCTTCGCTGATAAACGCTTACATCGATGACGAAATGGGAGGCGGAGTTCTTTTGTCGCAGGAAGAACAACAGCGTATGATTGACGGATTAAGCGCTCATCCGAAATCCATTGTTTTGCTTGCCTGCGACGCCGACGTTTTTGTTGGGATGTTGACGGCTTTCGAAAATTTTTCGACATTCACCGCGCAACCAATGATTAACATCCACGACGTCTTTGTATTAAATGACTGGCGCGGCAAAGGCGTCGGGCGAAAACTGATGAACGCAATTATCGCCGAAGCCGGAAAACGCAAATGTAGCCGCATCACGCTCGAAGTGCGAAAAGACAATGTCAAAGCGCAAAATTTGTATCAAAGTTTGGGATTCGACGAAGCCGGACATGGAATGTTTTACTGGAGAAAATATCTGACAAACACAGTCTAAGACTTCAATAATTTGTGAATATATAAAAATCATTATCTTTGCACGCTGTAAATTAAAAGTAATTGTATTAATAACGTAATAAGAATAAGTATATTATATGGGAAATAAACCTGCTATAGTTATTTTGTGTGGAGGCGGTCCTGCTCCCGGAATGAACACTGTTGTCAGTTCAGTGTCGAAGGCATTCCTTAAATCAGGATTTCGTGTGATTGGTTTGCACGAAGGATACCGGGATTTGTTTGCAGAAGAGCAAAAAACCGTTGACATTGATTTCGATTTTGCTGACAGGATATTCAACGTCGGCGGAAGCAATCTGAGAATGAGCCGTTACAAACCCAAAGATACGGAATTTCGTCCCGATTTTTTTGTCAAAAACAACATTAAATTGCTGGTTACCATCGGCGGCGACGACACTGCTTCCACTGCCAACCGTATTTCGAAATATCTTGCCGAAAACAATGTCAAGATACAAAACATTCACGTACCCAAGACGATAGATAACGACCTTCCTCTACCCGAAGGCATATCGACATTCGGCTACCAGTCGGCAAAATCGGAAGGAGTGCGTATCGGAAATGCCATTTACGAAGACGCCCGTACAAGCGCGCAATGGTTTGTGATGGCTGCAATGGGTCGTTCGGCGGGGCATTTGACCTTCGGTATCGGCGCCGGCTGCCATTATCCGATGATTGTCATTCCCGAGATGTTCAACAAAACCGGCATTTCGCTCGAAAAGATTGTCCGCTTAGTAATATCGTCAATCGTTAAACGTAAGATTCTCAACATCCCCTACGGCGTGGCGATTATCAGCGAAGGCGTTTTTCACACCCTCTCCGACGAAGAAATCACATCTACCGGCATCACGTTCACTTATGATTCGCACGGTCATCCGGAGTTGGGCGCTGTAAGTAAAGCGCATATCTTCAATGTCTTGGTTCAGAACAGACTGACCGAACTCGGCATAGACGTCAAAACCCGTCCGGTTGAGTTGGGATACGAATTGCGATGCGTTCCACCCAAAGCGTTCGACCTGATGTACTGTAATCTTCTGGGAATCGGAGTGAAAATCTTGTACGACCAAAACGAAACAGGCTGTATGGTTTCCGCCGACGTCAACGGAAATATCCGTCCGATACATTTAAAAGATATGGAAAATCCTGAAACAGGGAAAATTGAACCGCGTCTGGTAAATATCAACGGAAGTAAAGCTCAAGTGATTTACGAACACGCACTGCATTACCTCACCGACGAAGATTACGAGGCAGCGAAAAATTATCTGAAAAATCCCGAAGAATACGATTTCAACAAGATTTTAAATTGGACAAAATGATGTTATTATTGTTTTAACATATTGATTGATTTTATTTTGCGAAACCGGTAAATATTTTTTTACCGGTTTCAAAATTTTATATTACTTTTGTGCCCGGGTAAGTCTTACACGACCAGCTCCTGTTGAATCCTCCAGGGTCGGAAGGCAGCAAAGGTAAACGGTTGTAGCGGTGCGATGTAAGTAGCTTACCCTTTTTTAATAAAATTTATAACTTAAACTTTCATTTTTTAGATAATATAACAAATATTGACTTTTATTTAAGATAAAATTCGTACCTTTGCAATTACGAATTTTTAAATAATTTGATGGTATGAATGATGTAAAATCCGTTGTATCAGTAATAAAGATACTGGAACGCACAATTGGGATATTGGAAAATTGTAATGATATCGGCGAAATTCCCGATGTTACACGTAAACGCGTCATAGAAATGCTTAACAAAGCGACGCTTGAAATATATTTTTTAAATAAAGAACAGGTAATCGGAGCGCCGGCAATTTCTACTGTTGTTGAAGAAACTGTTGCCGAAATCGTCAGCGAAGTTCAACCG
>JAISYZ010000188.1 GCA_031269545.1 Prevotellaceae bacterium | reverse complement strand
TGGCTTTACAACTCGCCTCATCTGGATACATCTCTGTGAAATTCAATAAATTCATATCTTCTTCTTATTTTTTATTTGCAAAGATAATAATTCCAGGTGAAATATTGAGTATGCATTTTACATTATTAAAACACGAATAAATTTCATAAATAAAAATAAGGTAATGAGGTAGTTCTACGAGGTAAATTTCCCTGCTACTGAGGTCGTTTTGTTGTTAAAATCAGATAGAAATGAGGTTTTGTTCTCCCTTCGACAGTTGTCTTATATAATGATTTTTGTTCAATACGGAATAAAACCGATATATTTTATTTATTTTGCATTTCTGTATTTAATTAAAAAAACTAATTTTGTCGTGTGATAAAATGAAATTATCAGAAAAATGGATTTACAGGAAAACAAACATAAAGAATATACATTGAACGAGTTTAACGCATTTGTAAACAGGTGCGGAACATTGGCATCCAAAGATTTGTTGCTGATAAAAGACGCCTTTGATATTGCAGAAAACTGTTTGTCGGACTTCACTCGCGAAAATGGCAATCCGTTTATTTTACATGCCATAGAAGTTGCAAAAATCATAATCAGCGAATTAGGATTGTCGTCAACATCGGTAACGGCAATGTTTTTGCACGAAGCAATTTCAAAATCGAAAACAGAAATCGACATAAAACCTTTCGGCGATGAAATTCAGCGTATTGTCGAAGGACTGAACAAAATATCGAAAATAGATATAAAAGCAACGAGTTTGCAGGTTGATAATTTCAGAAAACTTATAGTTTCGTATTCGAGCGATCCGCGCGTAACGCTTATAAAACTTGCCGACAGGCTTGAAATTATGCGCTCGCTGTCGTTTTTTACACCGACAAAACAAATGCAAAAAGCAACCGAAACAATGTTGCTGTATGCGCCTTTATCGCATCAGTTGGGTTTGTACAATCTGAAAGGAGAACTTGAAAATCTGGCATTTAAATATCTTGATGTTGCGGCTTATCGTTTGGTAACGAACAAATTGAAAAGCACGACCGCAGAACGCGAAAAATTTGTCAAAAGTTTTTTGATGCCAATAGAAAACGAATTGAAAAAAAACGGTTTCAAGTACGAGATAAAAAGTCGAACAAAAGCAGCATATTCGGTTTGGCGCAAGATGCAGGCGCAACAAGTCAATTTCGAAGGCATATACGATGTTTTTGCAATTCGTATCATTCTTGATTCGGAATTTGAAAACGAAAAATCAGATTGCTGGGCTGCATATTCTATTGTTGCAAATATTTACGAACCCGACACAAAACGTTTCCGCGACTGGATTTCCCGACCAAAATTTACAGGTTACGAGTCGCTTCATACAACGGTTTCGACTGCTGACGGAAAATTTGTTGAAGTACAAATCCGCACTCGCCGCATGGATGAAATTGCCGAAAAAGGAGCCGCCGCGCATTGGAAATACAAAGGCGTAAAACAAGTGCAAAGCGTTGAAGACTGGCTTAATACAGTTCGCAATCTTTTAGAAACATCGCAAATTGAAACAACCGAAAATGTCAATAAAATAAGCGAAACCGAAATATTTGTTTTCACTCCCGCAGGCGATTTGCGGCGCTTGCCAAAAGGCGCAACAGTTCTTGATTTTGCTTTTGATATTCATACAAATATCGGTTCGCGTTGCGTGGGAGCGCGTATAAATGGCAAAAATGCAACCATACGCGAGAAACTCAACACAGGCGATACGGTAGAAATTTTGACATCAAAAAATCAGGAACCCAAAGCCGACTGGCTGAACTTTGTTGTATTATCAAAAGCAAAATCGCGCATACGAGCCAAACTGAACGAAGAAGAAGCCAAACTTGCACGTCTTGGAAAAGAAATAATCGAACGGCGACTGAAAAACTGGAAATTATCTACCTTTGAAGAAACAGTAACAGCGCTCACAAAATATTATAAACTGAAACAGGCGACAGATTTTTATGCGATGCTCGGAAGCGAAAAAATAAGTTTTGCAGAAGTGAAAGATGTATTGCAAAAACTGTACGCCGAACCCGATAAAAAAATCGCTGATGTTACGGAAATAAAACCGATTTCAAAACCACAGAAAACATCATCGCAAAGCGATTATCTTATAATAGATGAGCGTTTGAGCGGATTAAGTTATCATTTGGCAAAATGTTGCAATCCAATAAAAGGCGATGATATTTTTGGCTTTGTAACTGTAAATTCGGGAATAACTGTTCATACTATCACTTGCCAGAATGCAACACGGCTACTCGACAAATTTCCTTATCGCGTGATAAAAGCAAGATGGCGAGATGGCGACGAAGGCTCTTTCCTTGCAACAATCAAACTTACAGGTAATGATGAAATCGGAATGTTGAATAAAATTACCGAAACCCTGCAACAAATAAATGTACCCATACGCTCAATAAACATATCGTCGAAAAGAGGCGAATTTAACGGAAAAGTGCAAATATCAATATCAAGCGCAAAGTTCTTAGATCACGTATTACACCGTCTGTCGCAGATAAAAGGAATACAGAAAGTACAGCGCATTAATCAATAAATACTGACTGTTTAATGATTGACGATTTTTTTAATTGTTATTTAGTCGTTCCTTAAAAATAAAAAATCAGCAATAATACGACATTATTTCTGTCAATTTTGTTTTGACATAAAAGCAAGTAGCACGTCATTGCGAGAAGCGGAGCGACGAAGCAATCCAGTCAAACCGTCATTGCGAACTGCGAAGCAGGAAGCAATCCAGAAAATTATTTGCCATTTTTTCATTGTTTATTTTTCTGGATTGCTTCGGGCTAACGCCCTCGCAATGATGAGAGAAGACAACCTACCAGATTTCGGAAACCTGTTAGGTTTGATGATGCTTGCTGTCCCGTCAGGGACAGAATATTGGTAGAAAGAAAGGCAGACAGATGCATGTCGTGCGAGTTGCCGACGGTTTTTCATGTCATCGGCAATGCTTCGCGCGAAAATATCGGCGGCAATTATTTTTCAAAAATTTCTTTTTCGTATTTTTGCCAATTGTCGATGACTTCTATGGCTTTGGCAAACTCTTTGTCGATATTTGCATTCAGGATTCTGAAATATTCGGTTCTTCCCCACAAGTCGCGTGCAAATAGCGCTTTCAGCATCACTTTAAGTTCGGGTTTGGATATGTTGATTTCGTCATCGTTGCGCGGCAGTTTTTCTTTTTCGGCAAATGTTACGAGTTGCTCGACAAACTCATCATCAATGATGAAATTCTTTTCAAAATCTTCAAATTCAGGATATTCTGTTTTCAGTTTTTCACGATTATCCGAAATATAATTTAATACAAATCTGTTTGTAATTCCGAGATTAAGAAGTTTTGCATAATATTGCGTATAAAAAGATGTATCCTGAGGAATAAAAATGTCGGGCATTATTCCACCTCCGCCATACACGGTGCGTCCTTTGACCATTGTTTTATATTTGAGCGAGTCGGGAAAATTGATGTTTTTGCTGTTGTAAACTTCGCCGTTTGCATATCGTTCGTAAAAATCCTGTACGTATTTGGTTGAATTTCCCTTTTCGTAGGGACGTTGTATCACGCGTCCTGTGGGCGTATGATAACGCGAGATAGTAAGCCTCATATACGAACCGTCGCCGAGCGAAAGTTGGTGCTGAACCAAACCTTTACCGTAAGTTCGCCGTCCTATCAAAATGCCTCTGTCCCAATCCTGTATTGCTCCCGAAACAATTTCGCTTGCCGAAGCCGAACCTTCGTTTATCAATAATACAAGTTTTCCTTTTTCAAAAATTCCATCGTTAGTTGCAGAATCAAAATGAGAAGGAAAATGCGTTCCCGAAGTGTAAACTATTACTTTGCCTTTTTCCAAAAACTGATCGGCAAGTTTTACGGATGTTCCCATAATTCCGCCGCCGTTTCCGCGAAGATCTAAAATTAAGGCATTGGGATTTGTTTTGAATTTTGCAAATGCATTTATGATTTCGTCCATCGATGTTACTGCAAACCGTCCTAATTTGATATACGCCAATCCGGGACGAACTTCGTAGGCTGCATCTATGCTGTTGATTGGAATTTTATCGCGTACGACTTCAAATGTCAGAATATCTTTTATGCTTCTGCGAACTATGTCAATCACAACTTTTGTACCTTTTCGTCCGCGCAGGAGTTTATATATTTTATCGGTTGTAATATTCACGCCTGCAATAGTTTGTCCATCAACGGCAACAATTTTGTCGCCAGCCATGATTCCGACTTTTTCAGAAGGTCCGCCCGAAACGGGCATTATGATTACAAGAGTGTCTTCCATTACTGTAAATTCAACTCCTATGCCTTCAAAACTTCCGGCAAGAGGTTCGTTCATCGCCTGAAATTCCTCTTTTGAAATATAAACCGAATGAGGATCAAGATTTTTGAGCATTGCAATAACGGCTTTCTCCGACAGTTTCGGAATATCAACAGTATCAATATAAAAGTTATTGATGGCATTTATTACGTTTCCGATTTTTTTAATCGCTTCGATTGAATTTTGCTGTTGTGCATTGACAGTTATCGCTATAAAAAAGCTTATAAAAATTAATATTTTTTTCATTGTGTTATGTATTATTTTCATTAATTATATTTTTATTTTGCTCAACCATATTGAGAAAAAGCAGTCGTAAACGCGGTAATGTCCGTTATCTTCGAATATCAATTCTTTGTCGAGCAGACTTGTTAATGCTGTTTTTATGGAACTTGCAGCTCCAAGTTTATATTTTTCAATAAAAACGTTTGATGTTGGTTGTGTAACCGCATTTTCGGCTGCAATTGCTTTCAGTAAATTTAACTGTTTTTCGGTAATCAGTTTACAATATGTTTGATATGTAGCCTCGTTTTCCATAATTATTTCGTTCAAAACCTTTTCGGCTGTTGCTGTGTCATATTCGTTTTTTGCAAGCGAAAACAGTCTGTTCAATATCATTTGAACGTACCATGTATGTCCGTTAACTTTGTCGTAAAACCAGTCAAAAACATCCGAATTTATTGATTTATCTGCTTTTGAAAACAATTTTGCAGCAAATTTTCGATAATCTTTTTTATCTATTTCGGATAATTGCAACATTTGTGTACTTTGATAAAATGGTCGCGATGCCGATGTAAACAAACTTTCCATTATATGTTTTTGGCTACCCGAAAAGATAAAATGAACATTATTAAGTTGTTGTACATACGACCGCAACAACGCCTCAACGCCTTTTTCTCCATAGTTTGTTATTTGCTGAAATTCGTCGATTGCGACAAAACATGTTTTACTCGATTTCGACAGATAATCAAAAATTTCTTTCAGCGATTCTTCGGTTTGCGATTGAGCAAAGTCTATTGTTAATTTGGGAATTCCCGATACATTGTCGGCAGCAAGCACAGGACGAATTGACCTGAAAAACGAGAAAATTTTTGATATTACTTTTTGCGATTTTGTATCAACCGAACCCATAATGGTATTTGCAAATAATTTTACAAAATCGCTCAACGAATTTGTATGATAAATGTCAATATATATGCAAGTTGTATCTTTTATGCTGTCGAGCGAGTGAAAAACATGATGAATTAATCCTGTTTTTCCCATACGACGCGGACTTATAAGCGTGATATTACGTCCGTTGCGCAAGGCGTTTATCAGTTTTTCCGTTTCAGTTTTTCTGTTACAAAAATATTCGGGACTTTCGTATCCTGTGAGAAGAAAAGGATTTATATGTATTTGTTTCATATTTTACGATATATTTTATTACGTAATTTACGTAACGCAAAGTACGTATTTTTTTTTTAGATATGCAAATAATTTTGTATTTTTATTCCTGCATTGCTAAAAAACGTAATAAAATAAAAAAAAATTAAATATGTTGACTCTGACATTACTGGTTAAATCTTTTTTTGAGGTGCTATTATACCGCACACAGTTATACACACCGGTCAATATCACGCCGTCCTGAATTGAAAATCGGCGGAGCCAAAGGACGTAATTTTCATAACCGCAGGTCAACGA
>JAISYZ010000163.1 GCA_031269545.1 Prevotellaceae bacterium | reverse complement strand
TGAAACGCCGACAACTCTTTGATAATTAGCCCGCAGATTGTTCCATTGCACCACATCAAAACCAAGATTAGAAAAACTCGGATTGTATTCTAATGAGCCGTCTTTGATTAGCCAACTTTGACTTCGTCCAAAGTCGGCGGCGCTCGAAAATGTCTGCAAGCAATCATTTTGCTCGCTTAATCGCAATTTTCGAGTTCTACATACTCGCGGTCTTACGGCAGTTGTAAGATATGGTTTCGTGGTGGAGCGTTCTCAAGCGTTTGCATCTTCGCCCAAAGGGCGTGATTTTCATAACCGCATACAAGCGATAGCGCAGTTTGCGGACAAAGAATGTACCTCAATCTCTGCCTGAAAGGCAGGACTTTATCAATCTTGTAAAAAATATCGTTCATCTATTTCAATGCCGTTTTCTATTAGAAATTGACGATATTCTTCCTCAAAACTAACCGTTTTATGGTGTTCTTTCTGATTTTTGATATAATTAATTATGGTCTGTTTATCATTCAGATTATATGTAAAAGCCGCAAAACTTACCGCCCAACTTTCAAAATCCGAAAAATTCGGATTGCTTTTCAACCACTTACTTGAATATTCTTTTAACTCTTTCATAAAATCGGAAAGAGCAAAAGTAGGGTGCATATCAAACAACAAATGAATGTGATTTGGCATCCCGCCAATGCGGTAGAGTTTTGATTTTTTATTTTCAATAATTCCCTTAATGTAAGCATACAATTCTTTTTCGTGCTGTTCGGGAATTGTATTTTTTCCGTGTTTTGTACGGAATACAATGTGATATAGTAATTTCGTATAACTCATATTGTCTTCGTTTTAGTCCTGCCTTTCAGACAGAGGTTGGTGTAGCGTGTTTCTTCCGCAGGTCGCTGACCTGCGGTTATGAAAGTTTTGCCTTTCAGTCATGGCGGCAGCATTAAACTTAATCCTTGTTTTAGTCCTGCCTTTCAGGCAGAGGTTGGTGTGGTGTGTTTCTTCCGCAGGTCGCTGACCTGCGGTTATGAAGGTTTTGCCTTTCAGACATTGGGTATTCTCAAGCGTTTGCATCTTCGCCCAAAGGGCGTGATTTTCATAACCGCATACAAGCGATAGCGCAGTTTGCGGACAAAGAATGTACCCCAATCTCTGCCTGAAAGGCAGGACTTTATCAATCTTGTAAAAAATATCTTTGTTACAGCGAGGCATAAATTGTCTTCTATTCCTTTCTCTAAAACCGTATATACATTCCCAAAAAAAGGTATATACCTTTCGAGTAAAAAGTATATACCTTTTGGGCAAAACGATTATACCTTTTCGTATTTCAGGCTTTTCTGCATTTCCTTAATGTCAATGCCCGGTCGGAAAACGACCTTGCTGCCTTTGATTAACGAAGCATTGAATTTCGCTTCGGTTTCTGCGCCTTCGCTGCTTACGCTTACCTGAAACGCGCCAAAATCGCCCAAACGGACAATTTTACCTTCGGCGAGATTTTGTACAAGTACTTCGGTCAATGCCACAAGTACTGCCTGTGTATCGGCGGAACTAACAGTGCTTCGTGCTGCAATTTCTTTGCCCAATGCACGTAATGTGGTGTCGCCCGTGCTTTTTGCATTGGCATACCATTTCTTCGGTTGCGTGGGGTTTAATGGATTCCCCCTTTCGCTTACGGTGTATTTTACTGCCATAGTTTTGAGTTTTAAAAATGAAACATTTGTGTTAAATAATCAGGTGCAAAGTTACAAATTTATTTTCAATTAACATTCAAGCCGCAAAAATATTTTTCCGCGCCCGCACGCCTCAACATAGCCGCTACGGAAAAAAGCATTGGCAAATAAAAATATCGAACCTGTCAAATAAGCGTTCATAGCTTATGAATAAACAGTCAATAAAAAATAATCAATTACTTATAAATAATTTTAAATTACCTTTATTATCAATAATTATCTTCAAATCGGATGAAACAAAATCATGTTTTCCCAAATTTTATTACATTTGCAGCGATATTAATTGAATAATGATATTATGACAGATAAAAATAATCCTGCAGTTTTAGGCACGGAAAACATAGGAAAATTACTAATGCAATATTCTATTCCTGCAATCATGGCAATGGTTGCTGCCTCGCTTTATAATATTGTAGATAGGATATTTATAGGTAACGCTGTCGGACCTTTGGCTATTTCGGGTTTGGCAATTACATTTCCGCTTATGAATATTTCAGCGGCTTTCGGTTCGCTTATTGGTGCGGGAGGTTCTACGCTTGTTGCCATAAAAATGGGACAAAAAGATAATTGGGGTGCAAATCAGATTCTTGGAAATGCAATAATGCTCAATCTCATTCTCGGTTCGGTAATAATGATTTTCGGACTTTTATTTTTGAATCCGATATTGTACTGTTTTGGAGCAACCGAAAATACTATAGATTTTGCACGCGATTACATGCAAATAATTCTCGGCGGAAATGTCATCACGCACGTTTATTTGGGAATGAACAATATAATGCGTTCGTCGGGTTATCCGCGAAAAGCAATGTACACAACATTTATCGCTGTGATTATCAATGCCGTTTTGGATATAATTTTTATCTTTGAATTTGGTTGGGGAATACGCGGCGCCGCTATTGCAACAGTTATTGCACAAACGATTGCATTGATATGGGTGAGCGTGCATTTTATGAACAAAAACAGTTTCATACGTTTTCAGAAAGGAATATACACGTTAAAAAAACGTATAGTTTCGGGAATATTCTCTATTGGAATGTCGCCGTTTATTCTTAATGTTTGTTCCTGTCTGGTTGTGATACTTTTCAATACCGCTCTGCTTACTTATGGCGGCGATTTGGCTATCGGCGCTTTTGGAATAACAAACAGTGTCGTCATGTTTTTTGTAATGGTAGTATTGGGATTGACTCAGGGAATGCAGCCTGTTGCAGGATATAATTTCGGAGCAAAACAATTCGACAGAGTTTTGAAAGTCTTAAACAAATCAATAATTGCTGCAACTTGCATTACAACAATTGCTTTCATCGTAAGCGAACTGTTTCCGCAGCAACTTGCAATGCTCTTTTCTCAAAAAGATAATATTTTAAGCGAAAACGTGGAATTAACGCGACAGCAGGTAGAATATGCGGTTACAGGATTGAGAATAACGCTGGCAGTATTTCCAATTGTAGGAATTTCTATGGTAATAGCAAACTTTTTCCAGTCAATAGGCAAGGCAAAACATGCAATATTTTTATCGACAACGCGTCAGTTGATTTTTTTGATTCCGTTGATTTTGATTCTTCCGAAATTTTGGGGTTTAACGGGAGTTTGGTTAAGCATTCCGATTTCTGATTTTATTTCTACTGTTTTGGCTGTAATTTTGATGCGGCGGCAATTTAAAATCTTGAAAAAACAAACATCCTAAATAATTATAAAATCACATTATAAACGATAAGAATATGAACGATAACATAATAATAACTATCGGCAGGCAGTTTGGAAGCGGCGGACACGAAACAGGTAAAAAACTTGCAGATTTATTCGGTTTCGAATATTACGACAATAAACTTATAACACTTGCAGCAAAAGAAATTGGCTTTGCTCCTGAACATTTTGAAACTTTTGACGAAAAACCTAAATTCAATAATGCTTTGAGAATATTTGAAGGCGTTTTTTTGGGGAATTATCAATACGATAATTATTTTTCGAACGATATGATATTTAAAATACAGTCGAATGTAATTCTCAAACTGGCAGAAGAAAAATCATGTGTTTTTGTAGGACGCTGTTCCGATTACGTTTTGCGCAATCATCCCAATGTTGTAAACGTTTTTATACATTCGTCAATTGCCGACAGAACCATGCGAATTTGCAAACGAATGAACGTCAGCGAACAAAAAGCCATAGAACTTATCAAACAATTTGACAAGCGCCGCGCTTCGTTTTATAATTATTATTCGAACAAACGCTGGGGACATTGCGATACTTACGATATTTCGATTGACGTGTCGGTATTGGGCGAAGAAGAATCTGTATATTTCTTGGCTGAATTTATAAAGCGAAAATTTAAGATTTAATGATTAATACGTTATCCTGTATCTTTACAAAAAATGTAGATTATACAAAAATACTTGTTTAAAAAACCGACATAACTAATTTATTAAAAGATTATTTTACATAACTTTGCGGCAAAAATAATTATCAAATGAAATACGTTCAAGTTCGGCAACATCCAAGCCGTTTATTCTTATTGACTGGCTTCACAAAAGATGAATTTGAAGCCTTTTTACCAATATCTTCAAAAAAAATTTAAAAATCAAAATTATGATAACATAATAAAAAAAGACCTTCAAAATGAAAGCCTTTTTTGAGGTACCAAGCGGATTCGAACCGCTGTACGCGGTTTTGCAGACCGCTGCCTGACCACTCGGCCATGGTACCAAATGGAGTGCAAAGGTAAAAAAATTTTTTATAATAAATACTCTCACAATATAAATGTTCGATTTTTAACATTACTGTTTCGGATTAATATATTTTTGCCGACAGTCATAAATCAAAATATTTCATCTATATTTGCAAAATGTCTGGTATGTATGATTTATAAAATAAAAGCCATAATTCTAAACACAATAAAACACACAGACAGCAGTTTGATTGTGTATGCTTACACCGACAAATTCGGAAAGCAAACGTATATCGTAAACTGTTCACACTCACAAAAAAAGAGAAACAGAATAACGCTTTTTCAACCATTGTTTCTACTCGACATCGAAGCGTACAACAAGCAAACGGCAAACATACAGCGCATAAAAGAATATAAACTTGCGGAACCTTTGCACTCAATTCCATTCGACGTGAAAAAATCGAGTATTGCAATGTTTATAGCCGAAGTGCTTTACAAAATAATTCGCGAAGAAGAACCTAATGAAAAAATGTTCGATTTTATTTATAATTCTATTCTGATATTTGATAAAATTGATAAAGGCGCCGAAAATTTTCATCTGCATTTTCTTGCCAATCTGTCGAAATATATTGGTTTTTACCCAAATGACATTTACGATACAAACGGATTTTTTGATATTAAAAGCGGACAGATATCGCCTGTGCAACCCAAACATACATTGTATTTTGATGCCAAAAACACGCAAATATTGCAACAATTGCTGAAAATACAGGTAAGCAATATAAGTCAAATAGAATTAAATCGCAAACAACGCAAAGATTTTCTAAACGTTATGCTCGATTTTTATAATTATCATTTTGATAAATTAAGTCCGATAAATTCGCTGAAAGTTTTTACGGAATTATTTAACAGTTAAATTTCATAAAAATTAATAATTGTTATTGTCGTAATTATCAAATATTAACTTAAAATTTGAAGATTTGCAATAATCTCATTGAAAAATTAGCATCAAAATAATAAATTTTTTTTGCCGAGTACTAAAAATTAATTAATTTTGTGTGGAGAATTTGTTTTATCACATCAAATTTAATATAAATATGCACATAGCAATAGCAGGTAACATCGGAAGCGGCAAGACAACTCTTACGCATTTATTATCGCACCACTTTAAGTGGACGCCTCAATTTGAAGAAGTTGAAGATAATTCGTATTTAAACGATTTTTACAAAGACATGCAACGATGGTCGTTTAATCTTCAAATATTTTTTTTGAATCGCCGATTCAAAAATATTATTGACATAAAACGAAGCAAAGATACAATAGTTCAGGACAGAACTATTTACGAAGATGCATGTATTTTTGCGCCGAATTTGCACAAGATGGGATTAATGTCATCGCGCGATTTCGAGAATTACACATCACTGTTCAATTTAATGATGGATTTGGTTGCGCCGCCCGATTTGCTTATTTATCTGAAAGCATCGATACCGACTCTTGTAACTCAAATACAGGAACGCGGCAGAGAATATGAAGCAGGAATACGAATTGACTATCTTACACATCTTAACGAACGCTACGAAGAATGGATAGATTCGTACAAAGAGCGGAAACTTATTATAGATGTTGACAAAACAAATTTTGCAAAACGCACCGAAGACCTTAATTCCGTTATCGACAAAATAAACGCCGAACTTTACGGACTTTTTTAAAAATAAATTATAAATTTTACACATAATCTTATGAAGAAATTACTATTACTTGCATTTATTGCAATCGCAACGCTGGCTTGCAGCGAAAAAAAACCTTACACTATCAATGGAAGTGTTGAAGAAGAAAATTTGAATGGACAGACAGTCTGGTTGAAAAAAAGAGTTGATAATAAACTTGAATCAATAGATTCAACGGTAGTTGCCGACAAACAATTTAAATTTGCAGGAAAAGTTGATTCGTCCGAATTTTATTACATTGTTTTACCACAGGACAGATACCCTGTTATTGTAGAAGCAAATGCTGTAATTGACATCAATATCGGCAAATCTGATGTGGTTATCAGCGGAACAGAACTCAACGACTTGATTTCGCAACATTTAAAACAACTGTCGGCAGTAGAAGAAAAACTGAACAATGTTATTAAGAGTTTGCGTGCGACGGGAGAATCAGACGCAGAACTTAATGCGGCGTTAGGAGCCGAGTATGATAACTGGTACAACGAATATATGAATTTGAATATTGAATTTGTGAAAAAAAACATAAACAACAAAGCAGGCGAATGTTTTTTACCACGAGCAACAACGCAAATGGAAATTGAAGAAATGGAAGAATTGTTGGCATTAGCCGATGCGGAAACATTAAAAAAAGATGAATTTAAAAAACTTTCAGAACGTGTTGCAAATGCAAAAACAGTTGCAGTAGGACAACCATTTGTTGACCTTGAAATGCCCAATCCGCAAGGCGAAAATGTTAAACTTTCGGATTACGCAGGCAAAGGCAAATATGTTTTGGTTGACTTTTGGGCTTCGTGGTGTGGACCATGTGTAGCTGAAATGCCCAATCTTGTCGAAGTATATGAGAAATATAAAAATAAAAATTTTGAAATCGTAGGAGTATCGTTCGACAAAGAACACGAAAAATGGCTGAACGGAATAAAAGAACTCAACCTTACATGGATTCAAATGTCGGATGTGAAATTTTGGAATAGCGAAGGCGCAAGGCTTTATAACGTAAGAAGCATTCCTCACACAGTACTGATTGACCCGCAAGGAATTATAATCGAAAAAGATCTTCGTGGAAATGTATTGAAAAATAAACTTGAAGAATTACTGAAATAATTATAAGACAAATTTTTTAACGTAAAAGGCTGCTAAATTTTAAGCAGTCTTTTTTTATTTACTCGCTCCTTAAAAGTGTATAAAATATTCATTAAAAAATAAAATGATTACTTAATATTATACCTAAATTGGTTTTTGTATGACACAGCAGCTATTAAAAGTCTGTCAAACAATTGTTCACCAAAATACCTGCGGTTGAACTTATAACAAAATTCGTGGA
>JAISYZ010000136.1 GCA_031269545.1 Prevotellaceae bacterium | reverse complement strand
AACGCCTATTTTGCGGAAACGCAAAATCAATACCTTTGCTTGTGCGGCGTTGATTACCTTGCAACCGTCAGGCGTTTAGGGCTGATAACATTCCGTATCACAATGATTTTATCAACACTTCGCATTATGCAGACAAACCGTTTCAAAACGCCGCTTGTGTGCAGCGATACCGACTTTCAAACAGCGTTAGAAATGGTAAAAATCCTTGTACAACACGCCGCAACGGTTTTCAATGCGCTACCTACAGAACAGGAAACACAAACGCCTAACAATCCAAGAATGGCACTGTTTCAGGCATTGCCCGCGCAGTTCGACAAGCAAACCTACATTGCCGTTGCCACGCAACTGCAAATTCCCGAAAGCACCGCCAATAAATGGCTCACAAAATTTGCAGGTAGTAATTTACTGACAAAACAGGCGCACGGCAATTACACGAAAAAAGACAATTGAAACACTGTTTTTTTTATTGATAACTTTCAGTAAATAAACAGTACTATCTCATAGAAAAGTCGTATCTTTGCTGAAAATTGTCAGGACTATTAAAATATAAGCAATATGTTCATAGAACGAATAAAACAGTTAAGAGAAGAACGACAGTTGCCTTTACGGAAGTTGGCAGCAGCGTTAGATATTGATTCGGCAACATATTGGAAAATTGAAAAAGGAGAACGCCGAGCAAGAAAAGAGTACATACCTGTAATCGCAGACCTTTTACAAGCCGATTACGAAGAACTGCTTAAATTTTGGCTTGCAGACCAAGTTACAGCAGTTGTAGCGGACGAGAAAGAATTGTCGAATGATGTATTGAAGATTGCAAAACAGAATATAAAATTAAAACAGAATAAATTATGAGTATAGTAAAATCATTTTCAGTAGGCGATGGAGATATGTTTTATATAAAGCATAATTCCGATAACTTTACCACAATAGACTGTTGCAATTATTCGGACGGAAGAACTGTAGATTGGGATTTATTCAAAGAGCATTTGAATGAAATTAAAAGCGAAAGTCGCGGAAAAAATATTACTCGCTTTATTTCAACACATCCTGACGATGACCATATCGGTGGGATTGAAGAATATGTCAATCGAATAGGAATTAATAATTTCTATTGTGTAGAAAATGAAGCAACAAAATCAGAGGAAACAGATGATTTTAACAAGTATTGTGAACTCCGCGATGGCGACAAGCATTTTTATCTATACAAAGGTTGTAAAAGAAAATGGATAAATGAATCTAATGAAGAGCGAAGTAGTTCGGGCATAAATTGTTTGTGGCCTGTTACAGCCAATTCAGAGTTCCAATCAGCATTAAAAAAAGCAAAAAACGGAGAAAGCCCAAATAACATTTCGCCAATAATCACATATTCGTTGGAAAACGGAGCAAAATTTATGTGGTTAGGTGATTTAGAAAGTGATTTTGTTGAAAAGATTAAAGATAATGTTGCTTGGGGCGAGGTAGATATATTATTTGCACCACACCACGGACGAAAATCAGGAAAATTACCAAGCGATGTTTTAGAAACATTAAACCCTAAAATTGTAATAATTGGCGAAGCCCCGTCGAAAGACCTCAATTATTATGCGGGATTCTATACTATCACTCAAAATAGTGCTGGTGATATTATTTTTGAATGTGTTGATGGCAAAGTTCATATTTTTGTGTCAGAAGAGAAGTATCCGGAAGTCTTTGCAAATAACCTAAACATAGATGATTTTCCGAATTTCTGGGAATACGATGAAGATAAAGTGAACAGCAGAACAGACGGGTACTATTTAGTAACAATAAATATACGAAAATATTATGATGAAAATTAATTTTTACGATGTTGAGCACGGTAGTTGTACTCATATTATTACTCCAAACGGAAAACATATTTTAATAGATGTTGGCTCACGAGAAAGTAAGAGCATAGTGTCTCATTTAAAAAATACATATTTTCGATATAATTATTACGGTCAAATTGATCAATTAATTATAACTCACCCACACGAAGATCATATTTATGACTTGCCTGCATTATGCGACAAATTAAAACCAAGAATTTTACACCGTCCCCAAAGTGCATTTCCTATTGTGCCAACACAAGACACCCAATTACACAGAGAAATTGCTAAATGTGCGAATGATATGAATAATGAATACAACTCGCCTGTTGCACCTGAAAATAATCCTCTAAATCAGGCAAATAATGGCGGTATTGAAATAGAAATTATTACTCCGCCTTCTTCCGAAACGACAAAAGATGATTTAAATACGTTTTCAAATATAATTATAGTAAAATACGAAGGTTACAAATTTATATTGACAGGCGATAATCCAAAATCAATATTGCAAAAGATTATGGATAGAAATCAAGACAATATTCGACAAAAAATAGCATACTCAACCGTGCTATTAGCTCCACATCACGGACGTACAGGTGAATTTTGTGAAGATTTTTTTAAATGTATAAATCCCTTTTTGACTGTTGTATCTGATAAATCAATAGTTCATACAACGCAAGAAGAAACAAGTAATGTTTATAAAGGTCGCGGTGCGGAATTAGATGGAAAAAATAGATATGTGTTAACAACAAGAAACGATGGTACAATTACATTTGAAGTTGCAAAAAATAGTTGTACAGTTTTTATGAATACGGAGAGTTACTAATATGGAAACAAAAATACCTTTTTATAACTTATTAAATATGTTTCTAACAGGTTTAATCTTTATAGGTTGCTGCGTTTTATTATATCATAATAAAATAATTACTTTTGTCGAGTCTAACTTTTTTAAATCAGTAAAAGATATAAATGTTGGTTTAGAGACAGTAATTACAATTAGTTTCTGTGCTATCATTTATGAAATTGGGCTTATTATCAATAGAATAGGCTCATTATTAGAAAATTTATTAAAAGAATGTCCTATCCTGTTGCCTTTTGATGATGACCATAAAAAATTTAGTGAAAAGAAAAAACAATTTCCGATAATGGAAATATTATCGCGAGAATATGCCTTGTCCAGAACTTCTATGACATTGTTTTTAATAACAACAGTAATTGCCTGTTTTCAAAAACATTGGATTTTTTCAATAGTTATGTTTGTTTTAACTCTCATATTTTATTTTTCAATGAAAAAGCACGCAGGGAAAATTGTTGAACTAATGAAAGATTGAATTTTATGCCCGAGCAACAGAACATAGAGTACAAATCCATTTGGAAAGACGAGTACTTGAAATGGATATGCGGTTTCGCCAATGCGCAAGGCGGTACGCTCGTTATCGGTAAAGACGACAACGGCGTGATAGTAGATTTAAAGAATGCTAAAAAGTTGTTGGAAGACCTGCCAAACAAAATAACCACCGTTTTGGGTATTGTTGTTGATGTAAATTTGCACGAAACCCCGCAGGGCGATTTCCTCGAAATCGTAGTTGAGCCGCAGCCCAATCCTGTAAATTACAAAGGCGAGTATCATTACCGTAGCGGTAGCACCAAGCAGGAATTGAAAGGAGCTGCATTGGATAAATTCCTTTTGGGCAAACAGGGCAAGCATTGGGATAGTGTGCCTGTTCCAAATGTTACGGTTGCAGACTTGAAGCCCGAAACTTTTGATTTCTTCCGCAAACGCGGCGTAAAGAGTAAGCGGCTTGACGAAGATGCCCTATCCGATAGCAACGAGATTTTGCTTGAAAATATGCAACTTACAGAAAATAATTATCTGAAACGCGCTGCCATTTTGTTGTTTCACCCCAAACCGGAAAAGTTTGTAACAGGTGCATATATCAAAATTGGTTACTTTGAATCCGACAGTGATTTGATTTTTCAGGACGAAATTCACGGAAACCTCTTTGAACAAGTTGAAAAAACAATGGAACTGCTTTTTACCAAGTATATTAAGGCAATAATCAGTTACGAGGAAAAATTTCGTGTAGAAAATTACGAATATCCATACGATGCTGTTAGGGAAGCAATTCACAACGCCGTTGCCCACAAGGATTACACAGGCGGCACACCTATTCAAATCAGCGTTTATAAAGACAAGATTATGATTTGGAACTTCGGGCAACTTCCTGAAAATTGGACGATGGAAAAATTAACAAAGAGCAAACACCCTTCTATTCCCTTTAATCCTGATATTGCCAATGCTTTTTTCAGATGCGGCTACATTGAAACGTGGGGGCGTGGATTTTCTAAAATGACTACACAGTGCCTTGTTGCTGGATTACCCGAACCGTTGTACTATTACGATATGTCGGGTTTTTGGGTAGTTTTCCGCAAAGACACCTATAACGAACAATCTTTGAAAGAATTAGGACTGAACGACAGACAAGTGAAAGCCGTGCTGTATGTCAAAGAAAAAGGGAAAATCACTAATAAGGACTACCAAGAAATAAATAAAATATCCAACAGAACAGCAACTTATGAATTAAAAGAGTTGGTTGATAAGTTTGATATATTAAAAGTATCCGGTGTAAGTGTTGGCACATATTATGAATTTCCATAAGCCCGCAAAAAGCCCGCATTGCCCGCAACGACCCCGCAAAAAAACGATAAATTCTCATTTTCCCCAATATCCCCAAATTCCCTACAAGTGAGGATTTGGGGGATTTCTCTTTTTAGAGCGGTATAAATCCGTATTATAGTGCCTCCGCACAAAACAACGCAGGTAAAGCGGCATTCCGTCCTCATTCACTTAGTCGGGAAAAAACGTGCTTGCAAGGGTATAACAAGCGGCTTAAAAAAATCTCCACCTTGCAGGTAGTATTTTTTTTGCCGCCCTTGCTGCTACCGCCGCCACACTCCATTGTTGCGCTCTGACTCACTCCGCTACGCTCCGTTTGGTGCTCACAATGGGCGTGTCGGCTTGTTTTTCCTTCGGAGCATATCGGCTGCACTCAAAAATGTCTGTAAGCAGCCATTTTGCTCGTTGGCACGATATGTTCTGCAAAGCGCTCATTCGGTTGTCAGTCGCTGCTACTTCATTTTTTTGCCCAAGTAACAAATTATTTTTCAAATTGTTGATAAAAACACCTCAAATGTGAAAACATTTTTGTAATTTTACGGCTGATTTATAATCGAAAAAAATGTAGAAATATGACATAGTTAAATAACAGATTATTAGATATATAGATTAGCGCAATGCTACATTCTTGCTTTTAGAATTCTTCCACAGTTTCAAAAAAAGTAGATTTAGGATAAGTGTGCGCTCGCAGAAATGCGGGCTTATTTATCAAATCTACAGGTTGTGGAAGACCTCTAAAAGCGGATATTTAAGTCCGCTTTCTTTTTTGTCTGATTTCAAAGATAAAAGGAGATAACTGCCGAAAATCCTGTAAAGAGTAGGCACTAAATTTTAATTTAAATTTTCACATGTTTCAGAAAATTGCAAATTCGGTAGCGGGTGCAAAATGCAGCCCAATGGAGACAGAGACCATTCAAAAAAACGGGGTTAGTCGAAAGTACCTTCAAACGAGTAGAAATTTCACAAGAGGAATATTTATTATA
>JAISYZ010000170.1 GCA_031269545.1 Prevotellaceae bacterium | reverse complement strand
AGGGCATAGAGCATCGTTTCGATAAAGAGCATGCTTTTGACCTTAAATCCGGTCCATTTTACAGAAAATGGGCTATTGCAGGCGCTATCGGCGGTTTTATTATTGGCATTATTCATTATTGGCTGCTAGAATATGCTGCTTCTATTTTTGGGAGTCTGTCAAAATTTATGACAAAGACCTTTTATATGACTTCTAACTATGCGGAAACTATTGAGAACGGAACAAAGAAATTGGCTATTCCTAACGGTATTGAGCAATCTTTCTGCGAAAAAATAAGCGGTTTTTTAATGGCGGGAATTTTACTCGGATTTACCCTCACATTCCTCTTTAGTTGGATTAATGAATTTCGTAAGAAAAAAGGAAGAGTACTGCTGTCCATTATCGGTCGTTCTTCTATAGGCGCCGTTGCTGGCTTTCTCTCTTTTCTTATCGGTTCCGTTATCTGCATACTTATCGGAAAACAGGGTGCGGGAAATGCCCCCTATATTGATTGGATTCCATGGATTTTATTCGGTTGCAGTATGGCTTTGTGTTTGTCGGTTGGAACTACCATAAAAACAAAAAATGCGCTTGTCGGCGGTTTAATTTCAGGCGGGATTAGTTTTATTTCCCTCTTTGCCTCCTATATTTTTTCCCCTTTCGGCATGTTTTTGAGTTTTATGCTGTGCAGTGCAGGCATTGGTATCTCTATCGTGGTCATACACTACCAGGCCCAAAAATATTTCTTAAAATATACTCACGAAAAGAAAAGCGGTGAAATCGCTATCCATAAGTGGATGAACGAATCGGGAGGACGGAATGAAGTAACTATTGGTAAATCGGTTCATAGCATTATTCAGATAAATTGGGCTTCAGATGAAGAAAAGGCAAAAATCCACGACATTCAAGCCAAACTGTACCTTGACAAAAAACGCAACAAACCTTGCGTTATCGCTTTGGAAGAGGGGATGGAATTTGACGGTCGTTCGGCTAAAGTGAATAATGCAAACCTGCTCGAACACGGCAAATCCTTTATAATCGGCAATACAAAATTTGAATATATAGAAAAATAAATTGTTTAATATTTAGAAATATGAAAAAGTATAGTTTTTTAGTGCTGTTTTTGGGCGTTGCAACATTTACTTTTGCACAAAAAGAAAAAGAGTGTGAGTGTGAGGGGGGAAATCTCCTTGTTACAGGGCATATAGATAATGACAATTACTTAACGCTCGAATATTGGGAGGAGGTCCCTGAAAATTCCCTATCATTTAATGCCGGTTATGGTATTCCATTAATAAATAATGCTTTAACAAAAGCTGATTTTTGGAATAAAAAAATGGGTACGGCGTTATCTTTTGGAATCGATTACAAATATCAATTTCAAAAAATAACCTGCGATGAAGAATTTACGAAAATAAAGAAACCCTCTCTATTTGGTCTCGGCATTGGCCTCGGCATCAGTTATTTAACCCAAAGCGAATTTATGGATAACCATACCGAATTGCTCAACAGCTTTACCGATACCGATGGCGATTTGTGTAATGTAAGCCTTTCGTATAGCGGCATAAAAGAGAAAGTGTCGCTAACCTATTTGGATATTCCGCTCTATCTTGAAATCGGAAAACCGAGTCAGGTAAAAATCAGTGGTTATTTTAATGTGGGAGTCAAAGCTTCCCTACTTCTTTCCGGTAAATTTTCGGGCGAGGGCACATACACCTCTTTGGGCTATTATCCTGCAACCGGCGTTACATTGCACGGTTATTCAGACAACAGGGGCGGCATACCAGAATTAGGCTACTACTCGGATAAATCCGCTTACGAAGAGCCTGAATACAAACTGTCGCGCTTTGTGCTTTGGGGTAGTTTGTCGGGTGGCATAAATATACCATTCAGTAAACTGGAAAAAAACTATTTAAGTGACTGGATAATACGCATAGGGGCAAGAATAGATTATACTTTTCTGCCGATTTCCAAAGCCGTTTCGGAGCCTTATTTCACAAATGCCACATACCGAATAAATCAAAGCAATATGTTGGGTGGAATCGGTAGTCGTGTGTTGATTTTCGGATTAGATATTAAACTTATATACTGTTTGTAATGAAAAATAACAATAATGCAACTTGTTCCGACAAAACGGAATGGGGGAAGGATGTCTTCGACCTCCTCTCCTGGTTTAAGCTAGATAAAACCAAAAATGCCAAAGTATTGGTAGTGGGCGCAGGTGCGCTGGGAAACGAAGTGTTAAAAAATCTCGGTCTGTTCGGAGTGGGACATATCATAATCGTAGATTTCGATCAAATAGAATACAGCAACCTCACACGCTCTATTCTGTTCCGCCCCGAAGATGCGGATAAAGGCTACTATAAAGCGGAAGTTGCGGCAAAACGACTCAAAGAGGTCAATCCGACTATTGAAGTACAGGCCATTTGCGGCGATTTGTCTTCGGGAGTAGGGCTGGGTGTGTATCGCCGTGTAGATGTAGTGGTAGGTTGCCTTGATAGCGTTTGGGCGAGAATTTTGCTCAATCGTCAATGTTTCCGAATGAATAAAATTTTTATTGACGGCGGTATCGGCGATTTGGAAGGCTATGCTACAGGGTATCAATTAGATGTGGATTGTTACGAATGCCATTTGTCGGAAAAGGAAAAAATGGCAGCCAAAACAAGCAAAATGTCTTGTTCTGGTGTAGCAACTATAAATGAAAAACACGGAAGATTAGCAACTACGCCTGTTTCAGCATCAATTATTGCTGCCGTTCAAGCACAGGAAGCAATGAAAATTATTCATAAGGAAGAGCTTGAAGCAGGAAAATTTACCTCAATTATAGGCAAAATATTTAAATACAACGGAGCCTTTTTTAATTCCGCTTTTTATAATGATGCAAGCGAATATTACGACGATTGCATATTTCATGAAGAGTGGAAAGATATTGTTGAAATTCCGTATCTAAGCGCTAATACAACGGTTAAAGATACATTACAAATCTTAAAATCCGTACTTGAGGTGGAATCTGTTACCATCAAGTTGATTAATGATAAATTTGTGGATTTCTTGACTTCAAGGAATGAAAATAAAAAATTTGAAGTAATGATGCCTGTCTCAAAAATTCGGGATCATATTGAGAGTGATGAAGAATTAGAGGATTTAGCATGGAGAGAAGGTTGGATATATCAAAATGAAATTAGTGAAATTGACGAAAATTTCCCGTATCAGGACCTGTCTCTGCATCAAATCGGAATCCCTTATTTTGACATCATTAAAGTAACACACGACAAGGGAATCTCTTACATAGAACTAAATGCAGACAAGGAACTCTATAAAACGATTTTGAACTTGTAAAATGAATAAAAACAGATATTCAAACCATCGGGAAATAAAGGCAGAAACAATTCTATCGTTAGAAAATTTGTCTGATTTTGCCATACAAACGTACGAAAACAGCGGAACATTCTATCGAAACTATTCCCCCGATTTAGTAGATTATCATAATAACATGCTAACCCTGTCAAGAGATGGGATATACAAACTGCTGCCCGAAGGGTTGTTTTTTAGTGAAGAAGAATTAAAAAACAATACAACTTTCAAAGAGACATTCGAGCAAATAAAGGATGAAAAAAAGAGAATAAGCCTCTTCTTCCAGCCTTTCGACACCGAATATTTCAAACTCTCTCTTGCCCTCGAAAAGCAAATCAACAAACTTTCCGAAAAATCCAACGAAATTTTGTTAAAGCTCTTTTTTGATAAAACCATAGAAGGATATGCCACATCTTTACGCTCTTTATTCCCACACATCAGCCAAATTAAAGGTAATGAGTATCTAATAATCAATATCTTAAAAATCATATTAGACGTCTCAAAAATAGAATTAATAAAAAAGGAGTGTCATCGCAAGTGTTTCATAATCCATATTCCCAACTTCTATAGAGAAGAATACACTCAAAAAACGCAACAAATATCTACCCTCTTTGACACTCTTAAAGAATACTTTCTTCCCTTTGATATCGACTATGATTTCAAAATAAAAGACCAACAGCAAAAATTTATATTAGGCGAAAATTTAATCTTGGATTATAATACAAACATATAAACAATGAATAATTACAAAAGAATAAATTGGCAAACCGGAATGGAAATAACACCGCAGGTGTTAATAGATGCCGACAATTTTCAGATAGAACAACAAAATACAATAAGACGTTTACAGGTAATGCCCTGCTACGGATTATTGCCCGAAAGCGTTTTTAATGCAGAGATTAGAATTGAAGGCAATATATTATTAATCAACAATTTGATAATTCAAGCCATAACGCCGCAAGGCGAATTAATAGATATTAATGAACAAGGTAAAGAATATGCGCAATTTGATTTAAGCCAATACCGGCAAAATGCGCAATTATACATCAATCTTAATTATAGCGACCTTAATTATAGCGACTCAATGAATCCCAATAGGGAAACTCTTTGCATAACCCCCGATTTTAATCGGAGTTCGCGGAAAGATTTTGCACTTATGCCCATCGCCAAAATCAACAATGACATTCTCGACCATAGCTATATTCCACCTTGTATATCAATAAATTCACATCAAAAGTTATGGCAAAAATTCAATGAAATAAGAGAAAAAATAAGCAATCTTCTAACTGAAATCAAAGAACAGGAAAAATACAAACCAATATTATGGCCCCTCTCATTGTTGGAACTCGAATTAAACAATCATTCGGAAACAGGCAACTATTCGGAATTAATGACCCCTTCAAATTTATTTTTACTGATTAAAAAAATCGCACTGCACTTCAAATTAAATAACTCCGAAACATTAGAAAAAACAGAAAAATTGCTCAATGCAACATATTGTCATACGGAAATTTATAATGTAATGGCCTTAATATTAGATTCTCTTTGTGAATTGGAAGAGATGGTAAAAATGCCCATAATAGTAGAAGAGACTAAACCCCAACTAAAAAGAATCCAAATCGCTGTGAAATAAATGAACACACTAAAAATACCATTAGACTTTACGAATGCCGACTTTTACCAAAATAATAAAGTTGAGGAAAAAGATATCAGCAAGTCAATAACTGAGTTTATAAAGTTGCTGGTAGATTCTACTAATGGCAGTTTCAGACCCGATTACAATTTCGGATTTTCGCTAAAAAACCATCAATACGAAAACATCTACCTGAAAAACAATAAAAACGAAATAATTATTGAAGCGGAAATACGAAAAACAAGCAATGAATTTGCAAACAATTTGAAGGATGTAATCAAAAGATACGAAACTCGCCTTTCGGAAATTAAAAAAATAAAGTCGGAAATCAAAAAAGAAAAAAGAACAGGTAAAGATAAAAACGGCAATAGTTTAGCGTATTATATTACCGAAGTTGTTTTATCCGTTTCCGGAACATTGCTTAACGGAAAACCATATAACGAAAATTTCAAATTAAATATCTGGTCATGAATACATTTGAAAACTACAATAAAGAAATCATTGGCAAGGCAATTGAACAATGGCTAAAAGAACATGAGACATTTAAGGGCATGGAAAATGACCCCGTAATTAATCTATTGCTTACGGCTTTGTCGCATCAGGCATATCAAATCGAAAAAAACATCGAAAATTATGAAGAAAAAACATTGCGAAATTTGCGAGACCGCATTATTCCCCATCATTTAACACAACCCATGCCGGCTTTTTCTATCCTGCAAACGCAAATTAAGGATAATAAAGAGGATAACAACGAAAAAATTGTTGACGAATCTTGCGAGTTCATTTTTGAGAAAAACAAGAAAAAATTTACTTTTGTGCCGCTTTTAGTTACAAAAATTATTAATGCAGAGTGTGAAGAGGTTTTTCGTAGTGAAGACAGTATTACCATTGAATTAAAAGCACACCAAAATATTCAAACCCTGTCGGGCATTTCATTCTATTTCGATAGCTATTATCCTGTTGAAATAGAAGCAATTCGCTACGGAAATCAGGATTTACCTTTAATAAAGCCAAATCAATACAACGAACTGCCCTTTACGGCATGGTTTAACAATCGACACTGGCTTATGAAAGAAAATTTACACCTTTTCGGAACTTACGACTATTGGCAGGAGATTTTCCTTATAAATGCCGTTAATCTATATTACATAGGCGATTATAATCCCAAAAATATTCCTTTTGATGATCCGCAAAATATAGAATTGGAAATCATCTTTAAAAATAATGAAACATTTCAAGGAGAAGTGAAAATTAACTCTATCCCAGTTGTTCAGGTGGAAAACAAAGATATTACTTTAAACGAAAATAGACCGATAGAAGAGTTTAATAGTGATAATGGGGAGTTTTTAAACCTGCTATGCCCTGAAATTGAGCAAAATATCGAAGATTATGTTAACTCATTTTTTATCCGACAGTTTGGAGTAGAACGTTACAATCCCAAAATGCTTTTAGAACATCTTCAAGAAATTGCAGACCGCTATATATCAGATTATTACGCATTTCAAAACATTGATGATTTAAAAAACGACAGCAAAATCAAAGACCTGAAAGATAATATAACGGAAATTTTAAGGATTTTAGAAAAGAAACCCCAAGAGAACAGTTGGAATATAAAGAATAACTATTATGCCGTTTTACGAAAGTCAATCAATAAGAATCTGTACATCAATTATTTAATTACATCAGGAGAATTAGCAAACGGAATAAAAAAAGGAGACAATGCGAGCAAAACAAACTCTCCGTTAGACAGCAAAAAGACGGTCTTATTATGCGATACCGCAGGCGGAAAAAACAGCATAACAGATGAGCTGCAAAAAGAAAATATTGCTAAATATTACTTTTTAACCAAAGACAAATTGGTTACGCTGGCCGATATTAGAGCATTTTGTTATAAAGAAACAGGCCCGCAAAATGTGGAAAGAATAGATATTCATAAAGAGTCCGGCAGACTTATAATTACTATAAAATTAAAAGAAGAGAGTCCCATTGCGGAAGATATAGAAAAAATGGAATTACAAACCGTAATTTTATCTAAAAAACTTGCTTGGCATTCTCATGATTCAATGGAATTTAAAATTAAATTTATATAATGATTTGCCGTATGAAAAAGCTGTTACATTTATCCATTATGTTCTGTTTTTTACCTGCAAGTATCTATTCGCAAAACGAAAATATAATGGTAAAAATAATGCTACAATGCTATTCTCAATACTATTCATTAAGCAATTCATTAAGCAATCCTCCCGAAAAAAAGATAACGTTTTGTCCATCTATACAAGATTCCGCAGAATTTTTTGATTCCTTTGATACAGCACACATTAATTTTAACAATCAACAAAAAAAGGGAAAACAAAATAGCTTTTCATTTCGTGATGCTGCCCATCCACCATTGAAACGTGACATGGTCGTTACTTCACTTTATGGATGGCGACAATCACCATTGGATCCGGACAAGAAAAAATTTCACTATGGCGTTGATTTTAGAATTAAAGAAGGAGATACCGTATATAGTGTCTTTTGCGGGTTAGTGCGTATATCCAAATGCGATTCCGAAGGTTATGGGAAAGTTGTAGTGATAAGAAATTTCAATATGAGCGAAACCCTATATGCCCATTTAGCGCAAAGTTTTGTGAATGCTTTGCAAGAAGTGAAAGCAGGAGACCCCATTGGCATAGCAGGTAATACCGGCAGCTCAAGCGGTCCCCATTTACATTTTGAAATACGGTCGAAAGGTTACCCGATTAATCCTATTAAAAAAGGTAAACTATTACAGATATTTCCCGTGAAAAAAAAATCCCCCTGACTTTAACACGTTTCTTTTTTATCTTATAAGCATTTATAAATCAAAGAGCTATTTATTTCCCTTTTTCACAAAGCTCGGTAAGCACGCTACCGGTTGATTTGGGATGTAAAAAGGCGATACTTAAACCCTCTGCGCCGTTGCGTGGTGCTTTGTCTATCAAGCGAATACCTTTGCTTTCGACTTCGTTCAACGAGGCTTGCACGCTGTCCACAGCAAAAGCGATGTGGTGCACGCCCTCGCCTTTTGTTTCCAAAAATTTGGCGATAGTACTCTCTTCCGAAGTCGGCTCTAAGAGTTCTATTTTAGTTTGTCCTACCATAAAAAAGGCAGTGCGTACCTTTTGGTCGGCCACCTCTTCAATATTATAGCATTTCAATCCTAAAACGGATTCATAATAGGGAATAGC